>NZ_JABEPH010000585.1:0-2291 GCF_013004495.1 Rhizobium sp. SEMIA 4085 | reverse complement strand
GCCAGCGCATTTGTCCTCCAGGCGGATCACCAAATGCTCCTGCTGCGTCAGCTTCTGCTCGGCATCCTTGGCCCGCTTCTGCAGAAGATTGACGTCCTGGCGCAACGTGTCGCGTTCGTCGCGCAGCGCGTTGGCAAGGGATTTTAGACTTTCCATCTCGGTGTCGCGCGCCGCCATGTCGATTTTAAGGTTGTCCGCCTTCTCGGCGAACTTGTTGAGGCGCGTGCGCAGCGTCTCGATCTCACTTTCCTTTGCAGAAGTCGCCTGTTCGGCAATATGCAGGCTCGTCTTCAACTGGCTGATATAGTTTTCGTCCTTGCGCAGGCGGGAGCGCATTTCGGCGGCCTCGACGTTCAGATCGCCGATCTGCGCCTGCAGTGCGCCGAGTTCGGACGACAAGCGGCCGGCATCGAGCGCAAGGGAATCATGGCGAAGCTGCAGCGACAGGGATTTTTCGCGCTCGCGTATCAGGTCCTGCGCCGTTCTGGCATTCTCCGCAGCGTAGAGCGCCCGAACCATGTCCTTCTGCGCCCTTACTTCCTGCGGGGTGAGGGGCATTGTCGCCTTCATGCGGTTTTCCGTATACCAGACGATGCGGCGATGGATTGCAGGAGAGATCAGGAAGACGAGGAACGCCGCCGTCAGGAAACCCAGTCCGAACAAAAGAGTATATTCGATCACGGCGCGGCCATTGCTTTAAGGTTTGATTTGCGTCAGCGCCAATGATTAAAGCACGCGCTGCGCCTAGAGCAAGTGGCGGGAAGGTGACGGCGGGCAAGAAACCCGCCGCGGGATCGTGGGATTAGAAGGGGTTCCAGGTCGGGCCGGGCGTAATTTTCAGATAGCCGACGTTGACGCCGAGGCGGGCTCCGACGCCGGTGCGGATCGGAACCACCAGAACATTATTGTTTTTAAGCAGCGTCATGCCAAAGCCGGCAATGACGAAAGCCTGGCCGCTGACGCCGCCGAAGCGGGCATAAATGCTCTCGATCGAAGGCAGATCGTAGACCAGCATCATGACGCGCGAGCCTTGGCCGCCGTAGTCGATGCCGAGGGACGGTCCCTGCCAGTAGAGCGAATGTGCGCCGGCGTTCTTGGTGTTGAGCTGGCCTTCTCCGTAGGTCAGGCCGGCGATGAAGGCGCCGGACCCTTCCTGTCCCAAAACGTAACCGTTTGGCAGACCGTATTTCTGAAAGGCCGCTTCAACTACCTTTGCCAGGCCGCCGCTGGTCGATCCGAAAAAGGAATGGCCAGCGTCGACGATCTCCTGCATGGTGTACTGATTGCTGTTGGCCTGCTGTGCTGCCGCCTGCTGCGGGGAGAGCACAAATGCTGCAATGGTCAGCGCGACGAAGAGTCGGCAAAAGCCCATAAATCTTCCGGGGGATTGAAGGCGCATGGTGTCATCCGTTCATCATGGTCGGTTCGATGAGCCGTTTCCGGCAATGGATGCATTTTGCGCGGATCGTCTTAACAATCGGTTTACCAAATATGGTGTCATTATGGCGACGAGTACGGCGCAAACTTCGTGCAATTTTGATCAAGCATGATAGGCGGGATGAAATCTTGCCGCCTTTAGGAGACGATGATGTCCAAGAACCCCAATCTCACACTGACCGGCCCCGATCTGGCCGCGCTACTTTGCAGCCGTGTTTGCCATGACGTCATCTCGCCCGTCGGCGCGATCAACAATGGTCTCGAGCTGTTGGACGAAGGCGGGGCCGATTCGGACGCCATGGACCTTATCCGCACGAGCGCGCTCAATGCCTCGGTTCGCCTGAAATTTGCACGCCTTGCATTTGGCGCCTCCGGTTCGGTCGGCGCTTCGATCGATACCGGTGAGGCTGAGCGCGCAGCCAAGGATTTCGCAGCTGCAGAAAAGAAGACCGAGGTGAGCTGGAATGGGCCGCGCGCCATCGTCGCGAAAAACCGGGTCAAGCTGCTGCTCAATCTCTTCCTGGTTGCCTATTCCTCGATCCCGCGCGGCGGCTCACTGGAAGTGACGCTTGAGAACCCGGAGTTCGACGCCAAGTTCAAGATCGTCGCCAAGGGCAAGCTGATGCGCCTGCCGGCGAAGTTCGTGGAAATTACATCGGGCCAAGTCGAGGAGGCGATCGATGCGCATTCGATCCAGCCCTACTACACGGTCCTGCTTGCCGACGAGTGCGGTATGGAGCTCGGCCACAGCGCAACGGGCGAAGAAATTATCTTCACCGCGGAGGCGGTTTTTGTCTAGCGTCATGGTTGCATCGCTGCAGCCTGGCACGTCCCAGGTAACACTTCCTTAGCCT
>NZ_JABEPH010000057.1:0-21956 GCF_013004495.1 Rhizobium sp. SEMIA 4085 | reverse complement strand
GGGAGGAGCCTACGTGCGCCGGGAACCGAAAAGAGCCTCTTCCGTAAGCTTGCGGCGGCATTGGACACCGGAAGCCAGAGGGTGATCGATCGGGCGTCGAACCTTGAGATCGCCCTCACCGCGCTTCCAGCGTCCGTTTTGGCTAGGATCTCCTGGAGTTCGAACTGGGAATCCGACGGTCCATTCTCCGGCGCCCTGGTCGAAGGGGATGTGGAACGCACAGGCTCTATCAACAAAAGGATTGCGGCCTTGAAGGGGCCTCTTGTCCTCGTTCAGTCGGCCACGACCGATGAACTTGCAAAAGATCACGAGGCATATTGCCTCAATTGGCTGCTGGAAGAGGTTTCGATTTCGATCAACACGGCTGCGGCCGGCGGCAATGCAAGCCTCATGACGATTGGCTGACACGGGGAAGTGCCGCGCATGTCCGGATCAGACCGCGCGGCCGCTTCCGCCACCGCAATTTTGAAAGTTGAGAACGACCATGCCCACGGAACCGAAATCCGAAGAAAGTTCTGAGGAACTTCCGGAGCATTACCGCCCTATCGCACTGAGGGCGGTATTGGCAGCATGCGCGGTAAAAGGCGAGCACAAGAAGCCGGCGGCAGTTCAAGATCTTGAAATATTAGGGGTCTTGCCCGAAGGCTTTCACATGCCACACGATCTCGAGAGCTGAGGGTCTTCCCACGGCTTTCTCCTGACGGCCGGCCAATGGCTCAACTTGCGTTGGCCTGCGCGGTCCGAAAAGCGCCATTTAGCGGCGGCTCGTCTATGTGCTACCGGTCCGGTTCGCAGTCGCGTGCTTCATGTTTCAGCCATTCGACAAACTGTGCGACGCGAGCATTCTTGGCGCTTCGCGACGGCTCAATGACGAAATAGCCGTTTCGCGTTGCGATCGAATCCTCGGTCAGCCTGACCAGGGCCTTCTGATCCAACAGGTTTTGGACAAGACGCTTCCACCCCAACGCGATGCCCTGCCCGTTCAAGGCTGCGTAGATGGCTTCCGTATAAAAGCTGCATCGCAATCCCGACGGCCGCCTTGGGGCTCGGATTGCAAAGGCGGCGAACCACTCGTCCCATCCTGTCCAGCTTGGATCTTCAGTATCAGAGCTGATGAGAGGATGCCGGGTTAGGTCGTGCAGGTCTGCAAACCCCTCCAGCTTCGCCTGGTAGTGCGGGCTGCAGACTGGGAAAATCTCGTCCTCGAAGAGAAGCTCGGCTCTACCGTCTGACCACATCCCATTTCCGTAGCGGATCGCCAAATCGACATCGCCTCCATCGAGGCTTACAGCATTGTCCTGAGAGATGATCCGTAGCGGGATCTCAGGGTGCTTTCTGGAAAATGAGGCGATCTTCGGCAAAAGCCAGAAATGGGAGAAGGCGACGCTGGCCGAGATTGTAAGGCCTTCGTGGCTCTCGTCCCTTTTTATCTCCGCGATTGTGTCGGCCATGAGGTTAAAGGCCGTTGTTGCAGCCGCAGAGAGCAAGCGACCTTTGTCTGTGGCTTCGATCTTTCGATGCAGGCGCCGGAAGAGCGGAAAGCCAAGGCTTTCTTCCAGCAGATGGATCTGACGGCTGACGGCTGCTTGCGTGACGCCCAATTCGCGCGCCGCCTTCGTGAAGCTCCCTACCCGGGCAACAGCCTCAAATGCTGTCAATCCGGTCAAAGGCGGAAGCTTTCTTCGCAAACTGACCAAGGCAGCCCGACCTCCGATGAACTTGTCCGCCTGTCTTGCTAGCATTACATTGATTATGTCAAGTAACGTTGAAAACCTCGCGGCAGAAGCCGTTTTTCGGGGTTCACCGCGATTAAAACATGACCCCTGATTATGGCACGGTGTGAGAGCTCGAAGCGCGGCAGCAGCTGTTGAAAAGCCTTTCTCGCACCTTTCGCCTAAGCAGCTCATATAAAAGCGCTGACCTCTTGCCGTGGCGGCGGCGGTTGTAAGCCTTAAAGAAGCACGCTGTCGCCCACGCTCAAAGTGCCCCTATGACCGGGCCGGCAATAGACGCCCATATTCCGGTTGCCATGCCGCATGACATTCCTGAGTATTTCGGGATCATTCTCAAGGCCCTCCTGAGCGATAATTGTAAATCCACATCGTTTTGTCGGGGCAACGATGGCGCTTGGGACGGCTCCCAGGTGGAGCGGACACCCCACCCAGTCCAGCTCGGCAAAGCCTTTGATGTCGGCGTCAGATTTCACGAATATATTGGGCCTGAATCTGCGTCGGTCCGGATCGCCGTCGGGATCGATGGACTTGAGGTGTTCCACAGAAGCGCTCGTCAGCAGATGGAGTGGCGCGACGTCATATCGATTGACGGCAAGATCCGTTTCAGCCGTAGCGTTTGCGGAACATTGATACGGTCTCACAGCCACTTCGAAACCGAAGAATGCCGACAAAAGATGGGCGAGATACGGTGCACCGGTCGCAAGCCAATCTTCGTCCGGCACTTGGATTTCCACTTCACCGGCAGCCGTCGTTCTGGATTTGACGAATGCGGCTTTATGCCAACGCTGATCGCGTTCGGGATGTGCAACAATTCCCGTCGCTACCTCCACAAGGGCAAAGCGTCGATCACCGATCAATCCGTCGATGGAAACCTCTGCATGATCCAGCCGCTCTCCTGCGACTGAACTTACCGGATAGCGCCAAAGTTCACTGATCTTTCCTATTTGGCGCACGTTTAGTGAACTCCCACGGTCGTCGCGCGAAGCTGAGAGGGAGTCTGTCCGAATATGCGCTTGAACGTTCTGGTGAAATGCGACGCGTTTTCGAAGCCGACGTCGAGGGCGATCTCGATCATCGGCAGTCTTGAATGGGCCAGCAGAGACTTTGCACGCTCCATGCGCACACGGGTATAGGCCTGGGCTGGCGACATTCCGGTCTTCTCAAGGAATACGCGCTCGAGTTGGCGCCGCGACAGTCCCACCGACGCCGCCAGCGCCGGGATCGAGATCCCGTCTTCCAGATGCTGTTCCATCGTGATCATCGCGGCCTTCACGCGTGCATCGTCATAGTTCTCATGGAGCGGCCGGCGGGGCTGCACATCTGCAGGAGACCGCGCCCTTTCGATCTGCAGAACCTCCAAGGCGTTTCGCTCCGCCTCCCGGCTGATGTAGCGCCGCACGAGCAAGGCGGCCATGTCGGCGGCGCTACTTCCGCCTGCGCAAGATCCGCGCTGGCGATCGAGATTGAAAAGCCGATCCGACCGCACCGGAAGATCGGGAAAACTCTCCCGGAAACTCTTGGCATGCAGCCAGCTTACGCACGTCTCGTGACGTGTCATCAGTCCGGCGTCCGCAAGAATGAACGTACCGGTGCAAAGCCCAATCAGCGGCACCTTTTGGACGGAGGCCCGCTTCAGGAAGGCAATCGTGTCCTGGTCAACAGGCCGTTCCACGCAAAGCAGCCCGCCAACCACGACGATGTAGTCGAAACGGGACGGATCGACGAAGTCCGACGTGGGAGCGACCTGGACACCGCAGCTCGATGTAATCAGATGTCTGGTACTTCCCAGGACCTGCCAGTCGGCAAGGACCCTCCCGGAACGATCAGCTTCGTCACTCGCCAGGCGCAGGGTATCGATGAACAGCGCAAAGGCCGAAAGCGTAAACGATCGAGCCAGAACGAAGCCCACCTTCAGACGCTTAGCTGGCTCGGTAGCATCGCAGGATCGGCAATCTTCTGGTCGCATCATCTTGTCTCCTTGGTACAGTTGCTCGCTGGAACAGACGTTCATTCGATCCGAAAACCGCGAGCAAGCGGCGTGCATCAATCCTTAGAAAGGTTGGCGATTAAACAAGCCACGGGACAACCGGTCCAGCAGCAGCGCGACGGCGACGATTGCCAGGCCGGCTCGCAACCCAAGACCCATCTCCATACGTGTCAAACCGCGCGTCACCTCTGCGCCGAGACCACCTGCTCCCACAAGTCCAGCCAACACGACCATCGCCAGAGACAGAAGAATGCATTGGTTGAGCCCGACAAGGAGCGTCTGCTTGGCCAGGGGGATCTCGATCTTCCAAAGCACCGATCGCGGATGGGCGCCGATGGCGCTGCCAAGCTCCATGAACTCCTTCGGCACCTGGTTGAATGCCAGTGTCGTCAAACGCAGCATTGGCGGAATGCCGTAGACGATCGTGGCAATAATTGCCGGTACCCGTCCGAGGCTGAAAATCATGACCGCCGGGATGAGATAGACCCACGGCGGAACCGTCTGCATCACGTCGAGAACCGGTCGAACCATTGCCTCCAAGGTCTTGTGGCGTGAGCACAGCACGCCGATCGGAAATGCAATGAGAACGGATATCAACACGGCAACGGTCACCAGAGCGACTGTCTGCATCGAGGCCGTCCACAGTCCCACGAGCAGGCAGAAACCGAGGCAAAGACCCGCGAGGATTGCGGCACGGAGGCCGACCGCCGCGAATGCCAAAACGATGACAGTCGCAATCAAAGCATAGGGCGGCACTAAAAGGAGCGCGGCCTCTATTCCAGACAGAACCGCTTCGACAACGTAACTGATCGTAGCGAACAAAGGATGAAGGTTGGCGTTGAGCCAATCGACTGCTGGGGCCAGGAAGGCGCCAGGCGAAAACTGAACGGTCGTAGCGTTCATGACGTCCTCCCCGCACCGAGGCGTGCTGCGCTCTGGGTTATCCGGTCAAGCACCATGGTAAGTACCACGATGGCGATCGCTCCGTTGATCGAGGTTGCGATATCGAGCGTTCGGATCGCGCCGTAGATCGTTTCCCCGAGCCCGCCGGATCCGACGATACCTGCGATGACGACCATGCCGAATGCCATCATCAGGCTTTGATTGATCCCTGCCATGATACTGGGAAGCGCAAACGGAAGGCGGATCTTGAAGAACATCTTGGCTGGCGTGATGCCGCTTGCCTCGCCGAGCTCGATGAATTCCCTGGGCGTCATCCGGATGCCAAGAGACGTCAGCCGGATGGCAGGAGGCATGGCGACGACGACGGTCGCAATCAGCGCCGTGGCCGGCCCGTAGCCGAGCAGCGCGATCGCCGGCAGCAGGTAGATGTATGGCGGAAGCGTCTGGATCAAATCCAGGCCAGGCTCCATGAAGCGATCCAGGGCGGTGAAGAACCCGGCTGCAATGCCGATCGGAATTCCGATAGCCAACGCAAGTACGGTCGCTGTCAGCACCAGAGCCAAGGTGCTCATCGTCTCCGGCCAAAGGCCCATGGAAAAGCAGAGCGCGAGTGCAGCCCCACTCAATATGGCGAACCAGGCATTGACCAGCCGCCAGCCAACAAGCGCTATGACGAGAGCAACCACGTAGAAGGGTGGAAGCTCCAGGAGCCACAGGATCGCGTCGTAGAGCCCTTCGAGAACCCATCGAACGTAATCGAACAGGAACTCTCCGTTGTCACTCACCCACTCGAGCGCGGAGTCCGTCCATTCGTCAAAAATATCGGTGAAGCTTGAACTGTCCATGTCACTGAGCTCCAGGTTAGGGTCACGCCGCCGCGAGATCGTTTGTGGACGTGCCCTTGACGCCCATCAGAAGACTGCGTGGCGTGACCACGCCGACGACCTGATCGTTGTCTACGACGGCGATGGCATCACGCTCCGACTGCATCGTCAACGTGATGAGCTCGTCGATGTCGGCATCAGGCGTGGTGCGCGCCAGAGACGAAATGTCGGAGTTCGGCTCGCTTCGCTGGAAATCGGTGACGCTGCGCATGACAGAATGTGCCTTGATCAGATGAAGCCGGGATATGCCAGCGACGAATTCGGCGACGTAAGCATCAGCGGGATTGAGAATGATCTCCTCGGCCGTGCCGGTCTGGATGATCACGCCATCCTTCATGATGGCGATGCGATCGCCGATACGGATGGCCTCGTCCAGATCATGAGTGATGAAAACCGCGGACTTGCCCAGGGCTTTGGTGAGTTGTCTGAACTCATCCTGAAGCTGGCGCCGGATAAGGGGATCGAGCGCGCTGAACGGCTCGTCCATGAGGATGATTTCGGGGTCGGCCGCAAGCGCGCGGGCAAGACCGACGCGTTGCTGCATGCCGCCGGAAAGTTCTCTGGGATAGCGATTCACCCAGTCGGCAAGGCCGACCTTCTCCAAAGCCGCACTCGCCGTGGCGTTTCGCTCGGGCTTGGCAATTCCCTGCACCTCAAGGCCAAAGGCCGCGTTCTCCAGGACCGTCCTGTGGGGCAGGAGCGCCACACTCTGAAAAACCATTCCGATATTGCGGGCGCGCATCTGCCTGAGATCAACAGGTGACAAGGCAGCCAAGTCCCGTCCCTTCACCAGGACCTTTCCCGCACTGGGGGTGATCAGCTTGTTGAGGAGCCGGATGAGCGTCGACTTTCCGCTCCCCGACAGTCCCATGACGCAGAAGATTTCACCGCGCCGCACCTGGATGCTCGCATCGGATACGCCGACAACGCAGTTGAATTCCTGCAGGACCTGTTTTTTGCTGAGCCCGCGCTCGGCGATTGACTTCATCGCGGCAGAGGACTTGTCTCCGAAGACCTTCCAGAGGGATTGGCAGTCAATCAGGACTTCATTGATATCGACATTTGCGGCTTTCATAGCGATCCCCTTTGAGCCAATTGGCGCTGGCTTTTCTCGTTGGGCGTCGAGGTGGCCGCCCGACAAGATCGGAACAGCCACGACGCGATTAATATTTCTTGATGTTTTCCCAGCGCTTGATGAGATCGGCATGGGCGCCGATCCAGTCCTGGACAGCCTGGTCCATCGTCTTGCCATCCTTGACCTCGCCATTGATCGTGGTGATGTCAGCGAGTGGAACGTATACGCTGGCCATCACTTCACGTGCATGCGGGTTCTCTTCCGAAAAGCCCTTTTGACCGATCCAGTAGTAGCTCTGCGGCGGCGGGAAGACGCCCTTGGGGTCCTTCAGGTACTTCACCTCATACTTTTGGACCATCCACGACGGTTCCCAAATCGTCACCGCGACCCATTCCTTGCGGTCGTAGGCGGATTTCAGCGCCGCCGTCATCGCCGCCGTGCTGCCTTCGAGAAGCTGCAGCTTGATATCGTAGTCCTTGACCGCGTCCGACGTGTCACGCATGAGGCCGGAGCCCGGTTCGATCCCGACGATCTTGCCGCCGAACTTATCGGCGTTTTCGTTGAGCTGATCGAGCGAATCGATCGGGACATATTTAGGAACGGCGATACCCTGATAGAGACCGTGCGAAACGGGCGAAATCTTTTCCAGACGGTTCTTGTTCTTATCCCAGTAGTCCTGGGCGACGTAGTCGGTCTGAGAGGCGAGCACCTGGATGTCGCCCTTGGCAAGAGCGGCATAGGCAATGCCCCATTCGGAGAACTCGGTCACCTTCACGGTGTAGCCGGCGTCCTCAAGAACCTTCTTTGTTATTCCGGTGATGGGCGTCAGGTCTTCCCACGACAGCGTGCCCATGTTGATCGTCTTTTCTTCCGCATGCGCTGGAAGCATGCTCATTGCGATCATCGCAGCGGCGCAGAGCGCCCTCCACAAAGCCTTCATTATTCTTACTCCTAGTTCTCGTTCCCATTCTCATTGAAGTCCTGCGGGCAGCGCAGTCTTCATATTGCGCGGC
This sequence comes from Rhizobium sp. SEMIA 4085, assembly GCF_013004495.1. NCBI lineage: Bacteria > Pseudomonadati > Pseudomonadota > Alphaproteobacteria > Hyphomicrobiales > Rhizobiaceae > Rhizobium > Rhizobium sp. SEMIA 4085. The sequence continues at coordinate 14,361 of NZ_JABEPH010000057.1, read as the reverse complement.
GACGGATCATCCCTCGCGGCCTGCACGCAATTCCTGAAAGCGGATGACCGAATTGACGCCCAGCCACGCGACGGGCTCGGGAGGCAGTCTGCTCGGTTCCGGGTGATTCTTGTATTTGTCGAGTTCGGGGCTAGCAGTGCCGGTCGCCAGATCGGCCGCCATCATGCCCGCAAGCGTGCTCTTGACGGTGCCGAGACCATTCTCGCAGCACGCCGAAAAAAGGCCCTCTTCCACCTCGCCGAATGCCGGCACGTGGTTCCGGCTGAGGCACAGCGCACCGGCCCAGCTATACTCCATCGGCAGGCGTTCCAGCCCGGGGAAACGGGCATCGAACGACCGGCGCTGCTCGGCAGCCACGCCGGCAACCCGCCTCTCCGACACCTTGAGACATGGGTCGTATGTGAACCTCGTCCTGATGACGATCCTCGAACGGCCATTGGTGGTGATCTTGCGAACGGTCGCCCCCATGGGATCTGCCGGCAGCAGCGCCCATCGATCGGCGCCGGTAACGTCGCCTGCGAACTCGTTCTGGGAGAACGGGGCGGTCATCGACGCGTAGGTGAAGATATGCATCAGCCGTCCACGGAAGTGGCCGAAGCTTTCGACGTGACCGTTCACCCCTAAAATGACCTTCGGCGCAGAGACGGATCCGTGATTGGAAATCGCCTTCCAGGACTTACCTTCGCGTGAAAGCTCCAGCACCGGCGAATGTTCGTAGATGGTAACCTTCGATCGAAGTCCGCGCGCCAGCCCGCGGATATAATCGGCGGGCTGGATCATCACGGCACCTGGCGTGTAAAGCCCTCCACGATAATAGCGCGAGCCCGTCATTTCCCGCATCTGGTCGGCATCGAGAACGCGATGTTCTTCGCCGATCTTCTCAAGAGATTTGCGGTAATTGTCGTTGAGGCCGAGCCCTCGGTCCGAGGCCGCGGCATTGACCTTGCCCGACGGATCGAACGTATCGCTCGACAGGTTGTATTCGGCCGCGACGTCCGCCGCAAAAGCGATCGCCAAACGGTTCTGTCTGATCTCGTTTCTGGTTGCCTGCTCGTCTGCCACCGAGTACTCGCCTGCCGACAAGTTGTGGGGCACGTCGATCATGAAGCCGGAGTTCCTCCCGGCCGGTCCCTTCGCAAGTTCACGAGCCTCCAGGACGACAATCTTGTCTTGGGGACGAAATTGCGAGAGGCGCCGTGCCGCCGACAGGCCGGCAAATCCAGCGCCGATGATAAGCCAGTCAACCGTAGCGTCTCGATCAAGCGCCGTTGCGGGAAAGGCGCGTTCGCTGACCGCCTCCCATCCCGAAGTGCCGGTGTCGATCGGCAGACGCTTGATCACATGTCGGGTCATCGGATCGTCTCGTCCACAGATCGGTCCGAGACGTCGATCCAGATCGTCTTGAGTTCGCAATAGTTGTCGTGGGCAAAGACCGACTTGTCGCGGCCGCCGAATCCCGACTCCTTGTAGCCGCCGAACGGCGTGGTCGCGTCCCCTTCGCCAAAGCAGTTGACGGTGACGACCCCGGCCCGGATTTCCCGCGAAAGCTTGATGGCGTTTCTCAGGCTTGCGGTATAGACGGACGCCGTAAGACCGTAGTTGGTGTCATTGGCAAGAGCGATGGCTTCGCTGAGCGTATTGAAGGTCGTGACCGCAAGGACCGGCCCGAAGATCTCTTCCTGAAACAGACGGCTGGAAGGCGTTACACCCTCGACCACCGTCGGCTCGATGAAGATGCCGCCATGCGTGTCGCCGCCGTGGGCGACAGAGAGCTTCTCCTTCTTCGCGTCGTCGAGAAAGGATTTCACCTTCTCAAAGTGGGTCTTGCTGACCAGCGCGCCGATGCGGTTTTCGGGATCGAGCGGATCGCCCGTCTTCCATTCGCGCATGTAGGCTCCGATGCGCTGCAGCAGCTCGTCCTTGACCTTGGCATGGACGATCAGCCGCGATGTGGCCGAGCAGTTCTCACCCATGTTCCAGAAGGCGCCGTTGACCACCTGCTCGGCCACAAGGTCGAGGTCTTCGGCGTCATCGAGAACGACCGCGGGATTCTTGCCGCCGCATTCGAGCACGACACGCTTGAGGTTGGAGTCGGCGGCATAGCGCAGGAAGCGGCGGCCGGTAGGCGTCGATCCGGTAAATGCCACCATGTCGACGTCCATGTGCATGCCGATCGGTTCGCCGACCTCCTTGCCGCCGCCGGTCACGACGTTGAAGACGCCCGCAGGGATCCCTGCTTCATGGGCAAGTTCGGCGACACGCAGCGTGGTGAGCGTCGTTTCCTGCGCAGGCTTCACGATCACCGAGCAGCCGGCTGCAAGGGCCGGACCGATCTTCCAGGCCAACATCAGCAGCGGGAAGTTCCACGGAAGCACACATCCGACGACGCCGACAGGTTCGCGGACGATCATTGTCAGTGCATTTGCCCCGACAGGTGCGGTGTTGTCGTAAAGCTTGTCGATCAGTTCGGCATGCCAGCGAATGGTATGAATGGTATCGGGAACGTCGACCGTCTGGCATTCGCGGATCGGCTTGCCACTGTCCAGGCTTTCCATGATAGCGAGTTCATGACGGTTGCGCTCCAGCAACTTGGCGAGCTTGAGGAGCACGGCCTTGCGCTCGCCAGGCGAACACAACCGCCAGCGGCCGTCGTCGAAGGCTTGCTTGGCCTTGATCACGGCATAATCGACGTCGGTGGCGTCGCACGCGGCGATTTCGGCAAGAACGTCGCCCGTGGCAGGGTTCGTGGACGTGAAAGTCCGACCGGAATGCGCCGGACGGAAGGCCCCGTCAATGAATCCATTCGTCGGGAACTGAAGGCCTGCGGCGATCGCCTTGTATTCGGCAGCGGTCAAGGGTTCATGCATGATTTGCTCCCGACGTGATCTGGGCAACCGTGCGCTTCAACGTGGCGACGACGGTCTGGAGGGTTCGCTTTTCTTCGGAATTCAGCGGACGCAGCGGTGCGCGGACCGGCCCGGCGCTCAGGCCGATCAACTCGCATCCATGCTTGATCGACTGGACGAACTTCCCGCATGCCAGGAAATCCATAAGCGGCAGCATCGCGGTCATGATCGCGCGACCCTTGTCGAAGTTCTTTTCCAGCACGCAGGCCTCGTAAAGCGCGACGTGCTCGCGCGGAAGGAAGTTGGAGCCGGCGCATACCCAGCTCTTTGCGCCCCATGCGAAAAATTCGAGAGCTTGATCATCCCAGCCGCAAGACAGCGAGATATGCGGATACTTGCGCGCGAGACGATGAAGATTGCCCATGTCGCCGGAACTTTCCTTGATGGCGACCACATTTTTGGATTTACCAACGCGGGAAAAATACTCCTCGCCCATCATCACGCCCATGCGGGCCGGATAGTTGTAGAGCATGATCGGCAACTTGGCCGCACGGTCCACCGTGAGCGCGTGGACCGCATTTTCCCGTTCCGTCGGCAACGCATAGGGCGGCGAGGACACGAGGATCGCATCCGCGCCGATTTCTTTTGCCGCCTTGGCGTACTCGACCGAGTCTTCGGTTCTCGTTGCGCCCGTTCCTATGACGAGCGGCAGCCGGGTGCCGATGACATCCTTGGCATAGGCCGCAAGTTCGAAGCGCTCCTGGCTGCTGTGGGCATAGTACTCGCCCGTCGAGCCACCGACGATGATGCCATGCACGCCCGCATCGATGAGCTGCTCGATGACGGCGCAAAACGCAACGCGGTCTATCTGCCCATCCCGGTCGAGCGGCGTCACCGCCGGCGTAAAGATCCCCTCAAACTTCACGGTGATTTCTCCAATGATTGCGTGGTTGGAGCGCCGATCGGGGCGTCCGCCTTAAGTCCGTGCGGCGCAATGAACATTTCCATGTTTTCGCGGGACAACTCCCAGTGCTCGAAGACAAGATCGACCACAGCGTCCTCGTCATGAATGCTGAGCGCCTCGATGAAGCTGTCGTGGTGCTCGACAGCCAACTGCAGCCGCCGCTTCATGTCCGCGTTCCTGGGTCGGAAGAAGGTATGACCGATGCGCGCGTGGTCGATGAGAAGCCGGCCCAGGCTGGGTTGCAGGTAGACGTTGGCCGACATCTCCCCGAAGATCTCGTGGAAGCGGTTGTTCTCGAGCACCATCGCCAGCGCGTCCATGTTCTGACTAGCGGCGCGGAAGCGCTCCTGGGTCTGCTTCAGGTCCGAGAGTTGCGAAGGCTTGAAGTTCTGCACTGCAAGGCGGCCAATCGCCGCGTAGATCATCGGCGCAACAAGAAAGAAGTTCCGCAGGGTCGCGTGGTTCATCGGGATGACCCGCGCCCCCCTGTTCTCGCGAATGTCGACGTAGCCCTCCCCCGCCAGGCGGCGGAAAATATCGCGAACCGGCGTTCGCGACAGGCCGTAGCGCTCGCTGAGACTGGACTCGTCCAGATCGGCGTCGGGGTCCAGCTCCATCGTCAGGATCTGACGTTTCAGGTCATCGTAGAGATTGCTCTTGACGCTCTTCGCCATCGGTTATCTCAGCCCTCTTTTTTCATCTGACAGCCCATGATCGCATGGCTTGGGACAGAAGTCAATTATTGTGTACTTTGTGTACACAATCAAAATTGTTAGAAAATACAATTTACCGACCCGCTTTGCCGGCTGACCGGGCAGCTTCTTTTTTCAACGTTTCCGCATTGCCATTACATCTGGTTATGTCATGACGGCCGATTTGTGCCGTTGAACCATGCAAAGATGAAGCGGATGATTGCCCATCCAACCATGAGGTAGAATTATGCTTCAGACCTTCGCTTCGTCGATTTCATCGCTTCTCGACTCAAGGGCCGACGGCCATTCGCTTCCCGCCGGGCTCTACAACCGTGAGGATGTTTTCGAAGCCGACGTCGACGTGTTCTTTCGCAAACACTGGATCTGCATCGGTCTGGAATGCGATGTTCCAGAACCGGGAGACGCCAACGTTATCGAAATTGGCAACAGCAGCCTCATCATTCTTCGCGACGACGACAATCAGATCCGCGTCGTGCACAACGTATGCCGTCATCGCGGCTCGCGGATCCTTGACGCGGGATCGAGCGTGGTCTCCAAGCTCGTCTGTCCATACCACCAGTGGACCTACGAGCTTGACGGCGAGCTCGCCTACGCGCCTCACATGGGCGCCGATTTCGACAAGAGCTGCAAGAGCCTCAGGCCGGTCAGTTTCAAATCGATCGGCGGCCTCATTTACGCCTGCCTCTCCGACAACCCACCGGCCGACATCGAGCACCTTGAAGAGGTCATGACGGAACGGCTCGCGCCCTACGATATCCGCAACACAAAGGTGGCTTTTCAGACTGACGTGGTCGAACACGGCAACTGGAAGCTGACGATGGAAAACAATCGCGAATGCTATCACTGCTCTGCGAACCATCCGGAGCTCTGCGTCTCGTTCGTCGATCTGGATTTCGGATTCGATCCGGAAAGCCTGAGCCCGGAAGACCGAGAGCAGGCAGAACAGCATCAAGCTCTCTATGCAGACAAAACCAAGAGCTGGGAGGCCGACGGCTATCCTTCCGCCGCCGTCGAACAGCTCGTCGATTGCGAGACAAACTTCAGAACACAGCGGCTGATCATTTCGGGTGCCGGTGAATCGCAGACGCCTGACGCGACCGCGGCTTCGTCGAAGCTTCTCGGCACCATGACCAGGAAAGACCTGGGCGACACGCATCTGTGGGGACACAATAGCTGGAACCACTTCATGGGCGACCATGCGGTTGTTGCAATCGTCATCCCGCTTTCGGCTGACAAGACCCTCGTGCGCACGAAATGGCTTGTTCACAAGGATGCCGTCGAAGGCGTCGACTACGATCTCGAAAAGTTGACGAACGTTTGGGTTGCGACAACCGACCAGGACGCGGAGCTTGTCGCGCGATCTCACGCAGGCGCCCTCGACCCTGCCTATGTCCCCGGTCCCTACTCGCGCTTCTCCGAAACGAATCTCGACAAGTTCGCGACCTGGTACATCGACCGGATGCGAGCTCATGGATATTAAGACCTTGACGAGCGCTTCGAACGCGCCGACGGACGTCTGGGATCCAGAACTGGACGATACCCTTGTCTGTATCGACGTGCATCAAGAGACGCACGACGTCAAAAGCTTCACCTTCGCGTCTCCCCAGGGCAAACGGTTCGCCTTCCAGGCCGGTCAGTATTTTCTCTTCGACTTCCCGCTTGGAGCAGATGCCGAACCCCGTTGCTACAGCATATCTTCGTCACCGCAGAGGCCGAATGCCTTCACGGTTACCGTGAAACGGGTGCCGGACGGACGGGTCTCCAACTGGCTGCACGACAATCTGAAGTCCGGCGCGACCGTGAAGGCGCAAGGTCCGCTGGGACATTTCATCCGTCCCTCCGGTGCCGGCAAGAAGCTGCTGCTGTCAGGCGGATCTGGCATCACGCCTGTGATGTCGATTGTCCGTGATCTGGCCGACACCTGCGACCCGACAGACGTCGTGTTCATCCATGCTGCAAGGACGCCGCTCGACCTCATCTTCCGTGACGAACTGTCCATGCTTACAACGAAGATGAAGGGGCTGAGGCTCCATTTTCTTCCGGAACATCTCACGGGCGAACGCTGGTGGCCTGGCATCACGGGACGAATAACGTCCGAGTACATAAAGATGGCGGTACCGGATATAGCCGAGAGGATCGTCATGTGCTGCGGCCCGGCGCCGTTCATGGCCGCGGCCAGGAAGATATCTGCCGATCTGGGGGTACCGACGTCGAACTATATTGAGGAAAGTTTCGACGCCGCCGTCATTGATGATGCCGAACTGCCTATCGGCGAGGCGCCGGTCGTCGCGAAGACCTTCCAAGTGCAATTCCTGAAGCAGGCTCGAACGATCGAGGTTGCATCGGAACAGACGGTTCTCGGCTGTGCCAAGAAGGCTGGTTTGAGGCTTCCGTCATCATGTGCCAATGGCGTCTGCGGAACGTGCAAGTCCAAGCTCGTCTCGGGATCAGTCGAGATGAAGCATAACGGCGGCATTCGCCAGAGGGAGGTCGACGCCGGCCTATTCCTGCCTTGCTGTTCAAAGCCGCTGAGCGATCTGGTCATTGACCGCTGATCATCCCTGGATGGCCGACATGGCTCCTCGGGCTGACACGCGTCCGTTTTTGCACGAACTGTGTTCGAGAGGATCCCGACCCAATGAATGAGAACGTCATCGCCCCAGGAGGCCCAGCGGGGTCGACCGTTTTCAAAGACGAAAGGAAGCAGGCCTATCTCAATCCGGAGGGAGCGGACCGGCCGCTCAAAAGTCCCCTTTCCTCCGCCACTCTGGATAGGGCTCGCCGATATCGCCTCGGCAGACTGCAGGCCACGATGCAGGAATGGGACTGCGGCGCACTCCTGCTCTATGATCCCGTTAACATTCGATATGCGTTCGACTCATCGAACATGAGCATCTGGACCATGCACAATGCGTCCCGCTATGCGCTCATCCTTGCCGATGGCCCGGCGATCTTGTTCGAGTTTGAAGGCGCAGAACATGTGAACGACGGACTTCCGGGTATCGACGAAGTCAGGCCTGCGAAGTCCTGGATCTTCTTCACCGCCGGCGATCTGATCGAGAGCCGAATGAAGGAATGGGCCGACGAGGTGGCCGACGTCATTAGGTCGCAGGGCCGCAACGCCCGCATCGCCATCGACAAGCTCGAGCCTGCGGGTGCTTTCGAGCTGCGCAAGAGAGGCTTCGACCTTCTGGATGGGCAGGAATTGGCAGAGCGGGCGAGATCGATCAAGAGCGCCGATGAAATCGAGCTCATGAGGTGGACGATCCGTGTCTGCGAGGCCGGAATGGCGAGGATGTACGACAAGTCCGAGCCCGGTCGAACGGAAAGGGAGATCTGGGCGGAACTGCATTTCGAGAATGCCAGAAGTGGCGGGGAGTGGCTCGAGACCAAGCTTCTGACGGCCGGCGCGAGGACCAATCCCTGGTACCAGGAGTGTTCCGACTACGAGATCAAGGCTGGGGAGATGATTTCATTCGATACGGACATGATCGGCCCTTATGGCTACTGTGCCGATCTCTCCCGCTCATGGACCTGCGGTCATCGTACCATGAACGAAAAACAGCGGGAGCTTTATGCCGCAGCCAGGGATCAGATCGATCACAACCTCGCAGTTCTCAGGCCGGGAATCGGGTTTGCGGAGTTCAACGATCGTTCTTGGCGTATCCCGGAAAAGTATATCCCCTACCGCTATACCTTGGCGCTGCACGGCACGGGTATGGCGGACGAGTGGCCAGGCGTTCTCCTGCATCCGGATTTCGGCCGAAATTGCAGCGGCACAATCGAAAAGGACATGGTACTTAACGTGGAGAGCTTGATTGCGGAAGCGGGATCCGAAAGCATCAAGCTCGAGACTCAAGTCTTGATCACGGCAACAGGAGCCGAGCGGCTCGACACCTTTCCCTGGGAAGATGTCTAAGCCGATTTTGTGGAGGCTTCGGCCTGAACTGGGCAGCGATGGATCGCTCACCTCACAGGCGTTTGGCTCCGCTATCTGAGTGGAGATGCAGGTCGCGACGTCGGAACGCCTCGATCAAGAACCCGCTTGCGTTTTGCGCTCCGCGATATTCTGCGGGATGAACCGATAGTGGATCAAATCCATGACAACAGTCTCACTTTGCGTCCGATTGCGGTAACCATGGCGGCGGTCGGCAGGAAACCTCAGCGACTGCCCTTGCTCGACCCGCCTCCACTCTTCCTCCACCAGCAATTCGATCTCCCCGCGCAGGACGGTCACATGCTCCACAACCCCGATGTCATGCGGCTCTGAGATACTCTCGAAGTCGGGCGCGAAGGTCAGTTCATAGAGTTCGAAGCCGAACCGGGTCTCATAAGGGAACAACAATGCGCGTTGCATCCCTTCCTCCGACGGGCGCACCCGGAGACGACTGGCGTCACGCAAGAGCAACACATCGCCTTCTTCGCGATCCGGCTCGAGCAGGGCCGTCATCGGAACCCGCAAGCCCGTCGCGATCTTCCAAAGCGTCGCGACCGTCGGCGTGGATTCGCCGCGCTCGATCTGGCCCAGCATCGCCTTGCTTACTCCAGTACGCTCTGCAGTCTTGTCGAGGCTCCATCCAAGGTCGTGCCTGATCGATTTCAGTAGATTCCCCGTGTCAACGGGACTGAGGGACTTCATTTATGACTGACCTCGCATCTGTGCGTTATAGCGCACACTTCGAATGTGCGCTATAACGCACAGATGTGCAACTGCAACAACAGCGTCGGAGGATGTCACATGCAGCCTGTCGGTGAAAGACCCGCAGCATCCCGGGAAATCGGGCAACCAGACACCAGGCTCGACCTCGGGCGCATCTTTGAGGCGAAGGAACAAATCTCACGGATGTTTCGCGACACGCCCCAATTCGGCTGTTCATCTCTTGGCGATCTTCTGGGCTGCGAACTGATCATCAAACTTGAGACCGCAAACCCGATCCGATGCTTCAAAGGACGCGGGACCGAGGTCGTAATGTCCCGCCTCGAAAGAGCCGATCAGAAGGCCGCGGTCTGCGCCAGCGCCGGCAATCTCGGGCAGGCGCTCGCATATAGTGGGCGCGAACGCGGTATTGGCGTGACAGTGGTCGCCGCCACAAGCGCCAATGGCGCGAAGATCGATCACATGCGCCGGCTCGGAGCCGCCGTCGAACTTGTCGAGGGCGACATCGAGGACGCGCGAAAGCGCGCTCGCGAGATCGCGGCCAGCGGCAACGCTTTACTCGTGGAGGACAGCGAAAACCTCGACACCTGCGAAGGCGCCGGCACCATCGGGCTGGAGCTTGTCGAAGGGTTCGACCGCATCGACACGATGCTGCTCGCGCTCGGCGGCGGTGCGCTCGCCACCGGCGTTGGCCACGTTTTCAAGTGCCTGTCGCCCGCAACGGAGGTGGTGTGCATCCAGCCCAGCGGGGCGCCCGCCATGGCCCTATCCTGGCGGGCGCGATCAGTCGTCACCACCGATCGCGCCGATACCATCGCCGACGGTGTCGCCGGCCGGTTCCCAATCGCGGCGGTCCTTCAGGACCTGCTCGCCGTCGCCAATCACGTGCCGCTGGTAGAGGAGGCAAGCATCAAGGCGGGCATGCGCCTGCTCCATCGGCACGCCGGCCTCGTGGTCGAGCCATCGGCCGCCCTTGGCGTTGCAGCGATCCTGGAAGATCCCTCGCGATACCGCGGCAAGCGGGTGGTCACGGTGATCTGCGGGTCGAACGTATTGCCCGACGCGTTTTCGGCGTGGACACAGGACTAGGGTCAAGCGCAACCATTGAGATCACGACGTGACCCCGTCACTCGGGCCTGCCTCAACGCTCATGACAAGCTTGCGCAGCAGCGCGGCCAGGGCCGCGCGCTCTTCGACATCCAAACCTTCGAGGAACAAGAGTTCACTGGCCATATCCGCGCGAAACGCCTTTTCGGCCAGCGCGATTCCCGTTGCGGTCAGGCAAACGACAACACTTCGCCCGTCATGGGCCGATTTCTCTCGTACAATCAGACCAGCCTTTTCCAGCCGATCAAGGCGGTGCGTCAGCCCGCCGGAAGACAACATAAGCGTCGTATACATTGCCGTCGGCGTCAGCTGGTAGGGTGGCCCAGATCTGCGCAGGGTCGCGATAACGTCGAACTCGCCGCGATCGAGGCCGAACTTGGCAAAGGTCTCTTCGATGGAGGGCGCCACCAGGTTCGTTAGCCGTTTCGCGCGTCCCAGGATCGCCATCGGCTCGGTGTCGAGGTCCGGCAATTCGCAGGCCCATTGCGCGCGGAGCCGGTCGACATGGTCTTCGACAGCGCCCTCCTTTGAGCCGCGGTTGTTGTTTGGCGCCACCCGCATGATCCTCGTTTGCTTTGTCGTGCCACATTTGCGTGGTGCCGTTCCATACACCATGGAGCCTCAGGCGCAAAGATATCTTTGCGAGAAGATATTTATCTTGACGAGAAGATAGTTTGCCAATATGTCTTCCTGCGAAGATAACTGTGAACGGTTGGAGGAGATCAGGATGTTTTCGGTTTATCGCTATCAGCAGCCCGAACCCGGCACGAGCCGTACGGTCCGCTTCGAAGGTCGTCACTTCGGCAGCGAGGTATCGCTTTTTGTCGTGGACGCGGATCCGGGCCGCGGCCCGGCGCTGCATGTTCATCCCTATGCCGAGACCTGGGTGGTTCGAAAGGGGGAGGCCGAGTTCACGGTTGGCAACGACAAGACGCGCGGCTCTGCCGGCGACATCATTGTTGGCCCGGCCAACGTTCCTCATCGTTTCGAAAATGTCGGCACCGACCGGCTGGAGATCGTCTGCATCCATCCGAGCCAGACGTTCGAGCAAACCTTTGTTTAAGCCATCTCTGAGAGGAGCACGATAATGACTAAAATGATCTTTCTGAACCTGCCGGTCAGGGATTTGGCAACCGCGACGGCTTTCTATGAGGCCATCGGCTGCGTCAAGAACGAGCAGTTCTCCAATGAAAATGCGAGCTCGATGGTGTGGTCAGAAACGATCACGTTCCAGCTTCTGCAACATGGCTATTATCAGACGTTCACGGCAAAGCCGATAGCTGACGCGCACGCAACGAGCGGTATGCTGATCGCTCTGTCTCGCGACAGCCGCGAGGAGGTCGATGCCATGGTGGAGGCTGCCGCGAGATCCGGCGGCCAGGCGGATGTCGGCGAGCCGCAGGATTTGGGATTCATGTACCTGCGCACCTTTGCTGATCCGGACGGACACGTTTTCGAACCGGCTTACATGGATATGGGCAGCGCCCGTTGAAATCAAAGGGTTAGCTGAACTTCAACAGCCACCGGCGGGCCTAGATTTTCTTATGCCTCAGGCGAGATTTCGTCGTTTGCTCAAGGCGCGGACGACGGCCTATAAAGTGTCGCGCCTGCGGCCGGTCGCCTGTGCCTTGACGGCTGCGTGTGACCGCAGCTGCAGGCCCGTCGCACTGCGCAAGCCCGGTTCCGGGAATGCGGCGATCCCATCGAAGCGAGGATACCAGGAGCTATGAGTCAAATATCCAGCAGGACATATGCGGTTTGCGCTGGTGCATGTTTTTCCCTTTTCGGCACCTTTCTTGCCTGCAGTGCAGAGGCAGACGTCGTTGAAGGCAGGATCAGGCCCGTGGTCGACCGGACCATCAAGGGGTTGATGACCGAAAACGGTGTAGCCGGCATGGCGGTCGGGATCTCTGTTGATGGCCGCCGGTTTATTTTCAACTACGGTCTCGCCGACAAGGAAAAGGCAACGCCCGTCACCGCTGACACGCTGTTCGAGATCGGCTCCGTCAGCAAAACCTTTACCGCCACGCTCGGCGCCTATGCTGAGGCCAAAGGAGCGCTCGCCCTCTCCGATGCTGCGAGCGAGCATATGCGGGAGCTGGCAGGCAGCGCCTTCGATCATATCACCGTGCTCGAACTGGGTACCTATACGGCGGGAGGTCTGCCGCTGCAGTTTCCCGACGAGGTCATCAACAACAGCACGCTCACGCGCTATTTCCGCGGATGGCGCCCTGGCTATGAACCCGGCACGTATCGCGTCTACTCCAATCCCAGCATTGGTCTCTTCGGAACCCTCGCAGCTGCGAGCCTCAGAAAACCCTTTCCCGAGCTCATGGAGGGCACCCTCTTTCCTGCACTTGGCCTCACCAACAGCTATATCCGCGTTCCAGAGGCGGAAATGGGAGATTATGCCTTCGGCTACAACAAGAAAAACAACCCCGTGCGAGTAAGCCCAGGAGCGCTCGATGCCCAGGCCTACGGGGTCAAGACGACTGCCGCCGACCTGTTGCGCTTCGTCGAGGCGAACATAGACACCTCTGGGCTTGAATCTTCGCTGCAGAAGGCGATTGGCGCAACCCAGACCGGCTACTATCGGACAGGCGATACGTTCCAGTCCCTGGGGTGGGAGCTCTATGCCTGGCCGGCAACACTGGATACACTCCTTGCTGGCAACTCTTCCGACATGGCGATGAAGCCGCACGCGGTGACTCCGCTGGTGCCGCCACAAAAACCAGCCGAGGACGTGTTTTTCAATAAGACGGGTTCCACCGGTGGCTTTGGTGCCTATGCCGCGTTCGTGCCAACGCGCCGGATCGGCATAGTACTGCTTGCCAATCGTAACTATCCCATCCCTGAGCGGATTAAGGCCGCCTACTCGATCCTCGGGATGCTCGAAGCCGTATCGCAGGACGAGAGGCATCGGTGAGTTGACCTCGCGAAGACAAAGGAGTGGTGGGCGGCCGCCGGCTTCGAACCGAATGCCGGTGTTCGCGCGCCGCCCCGTCTGCTGGGTTAGTAGACAACCACGCCGCGGATGCTTTGACCGGAATGCATGAGTTCGAAGCCCTTGTTGATGTCTTCGAGCGGCATCGTATGGGTGATCATCGGATCGATCTGGATCTTGCCTTGCATGTACCAGTCGACGATCTTCGGCACGTCGGTGCGGCCGCGCGCGCCGCCAAAGGCGGTGCCCATCCAGCTGCGGCCGGTGACCAGCTGGAACGGGCGGGTGGAGATTTCCTGGCCGGCACCGGCCACCCCGATGACGACCGACTTGCCCCAGCCGCGATGGCTGGCTTCCAGCGCCTGGCGCATCACCTTGGTGTTGCCGGTGCAGTCGAAGGTGTAGTCGGCGCCGCCGATCTGGTCGGCGCCACGCTTCGTCATGTTGACGAGATAGGGCACGATGTCGTCGCCGACCTCCTTGGGATTGACGAAATGCGTCATGCCAAACTTTTCGCCCCACACCTTGCGGTCATTGTTGATGTCGACACCGATGATCATGTCGGCACCGGCAAGCTTCAGGCCCTGGAGAACGTTGAGGCCGATGCCGCCGAGGCCGAAGACGATCGCCGTTGCGCCGATCTCCACCTTGGCGGTGTTGATGACGGCGCCGATGCCGGTGGTGACGCCGCAGCCGATGTAGCAGATCTTGTCGAAGGGAGCGTCCGCATTGACCTTGGCAACGGCGATCTCGGGCAGCACCGTGTAATTGGCAAAGGTCGAGCAGCCCATGTAGTGATGGATCTTGTCCTTGCCGATCGAAAAGCGGCTCGTGCCGTCCGGCATCAGCCCCTGGCCCTGAGTGGCGCGGATCGCCGTGCACAGATTGGTCTTGCGCGACAGGCAGGACGGGCATTCACGGCATTCCGGCGTGTAGAGCGGAATGACGTGGTCGCCCTTCTTGACCGAAGTGACGCCCGGGCCGACATCGACGACGATGCCGGCACCCTCATGGCCGAGGATTGCCGGAAACAGGCCCTCCGGATCGGCCCCAGACAGCGTGAAATCGTCCGTGTGGCAGATGCCGGTCGCCTTGACCTCGACCAGAACCTCGCCGGCCCGCGGGCCTTC
>NZ_JABEPH010000584.1:0-2294 GCF_013004495.1 Rhizobium sp. SEMIA 4085 | reverse complement strand
TACGGGTTTGCCTTCCCCTTGCAAGAGGCGATCGTCCCCGGTGGGTGCCGCAATCGGATCGAAGCGCTGGCGCTCGCTATCGCCAAGGGCCTCTGCGGAAAGTTTCACCAGATCAGGCGCGCCAAGATCACGGTGCGCAAGCCGAATGCGCCAGTGCCCGGCGTCCTGGATTTCGTACAGGTGAGCGTTGAACACTTTGCCGGCTGAACGTTTCAGGCCCGCCACGCTCGGTCTCGGCGGCAATCTCGGCGATCCCGTGAAATCGATGGCTGCCGCCCTGCGGAAGCTCGACGGGCGTGACGATTGCCGGCTCACCGCCGTGTCGCGGCTCTACCGCACGCCGCCCTGGGGCAAGACGGACCAGTCCATCTTCTTCAATGCATGCGCGGCACTCGACACGTTGCTCGAACCGGAAGCGTTGCTCGACGTCTGTCTCGGCATCGAGCGCGACATGAAACGCGAGCGCATCGAGCGTTGGGGACCGCGAACGCTCGACATTGATCTGCTGACATTCGACGATATCGAACAGGGGGCACCGAGACTGGAACTGCCGCATCCGCGCATGACCGAGCGAGGCTTCGTTCTGATGCCGCTTGCAGACTTTGCCGCGGACCTCGTCGTCAAGGGCCGCACCGTCGCGGATTGGCTTTCCCGAGCAGATATCCAAGGCATCGAGATCGCCGATTCCGATCGCGAGTGGTGGCGCAGCGCCTGAAATGAAAAAGCGGCGCAAAATCGGCCGCTTGGGATAACTGCCTATCGTACAGGTCCTACTCGACGGAGCCGACCGTCATTTCATCGATCTGGCGGGTCAGGGTGAGGCCGATCACCGGGACCATGCGATCCTCGACCTTTACCGACACGGTGACGTTCATCGTCTTGTCGTCGCGGACGCGGGCGATCATCGCGCCGTTCAGCTTGGCGCGGTTCAGGCCGACGACGACCGTGTCCTGTGTGACGGTGCCCGAGACGACATCGAGACCCTTACCGGCGGCGCCATCAAGGAATTTGCCCTTATAGCCGCCGCGCGACTGGGTGATGAGGGCGGACATTGGCTGTTTGAACACGCCAACGCGACAAGAACCGTCGAGCTTGATGCCGGCGCCGCCGTCGCTCACGGCAGAACCGATGAGGTTGCAGCTAAATTTCGTGCCCTTGTATTTGCCGGCGACGATTTCGCCCGGACCCCTCCAGTTGCCCGCAACAGACTCGAAGAAAGCCTTGTCGCGGGTTGCGGCGGTCGCAGCAGGGGCAATATCGGCCGCCGGAGACAATGCCGCGGCGACGAGCCCGCATACGAAGAGAACTTTGCGCGAATACATGGATTTTCCTTGGCAAACACCACCCGTTACTAGCCTGGAGTTTTGCCGAATAATGGTTAATGCTTGGTTTCCAATGCGCCGAAATGCACGGAAACGAAGGGCATGGCGAAGGCTCGCCAAATTCAATTCATTTTGCCAGTGCCATGAATTTCCTGTGTTTTGCAATTCCCTCCGTTACGGAAGGCGCCAGGTGCGAAAATGTTTATTTGCGACCGGTGCGCGGCACTACGGAGGGCGCCAGATCGCCGATGAAGTCGCCGATTCCCGGCCGCTTCAATGCGCGGAACGCAAGCGGACGGCACAGATCCATCGCAGCTATGCCGATACGGGCCGTCATCAACCCGTTGATAATGCCTTCGCCGAACCTGGCCGAGAGCTTGGAGGCAAGGCCGTGGCCCAGGACCTGTTGCACGAGGCTGTCGCCGACGGCGATCGAGCCGGTGACGGCGAGATGCGCGAGAACGTCCCGCATCAGGCGAATCATCCCAAGCGTGCCCGGCCTGCCGCCATAAAGCTCGGCCATGGCGCGGATCAGGCGCGAGGCTTCGAAAAGCACGTAGAGCAGATCGACGATCGCGCGCGGGCTGACAGCGGTGACGATCGAAACACGCTTCGATGAATTGACGATCAACGCTCTTGCCTGGCGGTCCAGAGGCGCCAGCAATTCGCGTTCGGCGAGTGCGACGAGATGCGGCGCGTCGATGATGTCGCCTTCGGCGGCTTTCAAGGTTGCGCGGCCCTTGGCGGTTTCCGGCTTTCCGGCAAGCAGGCTTGAAAGGCTCTTCACCAGGGCGCGTGCCTTGGCGGGCGTCGTCTCCAGTACGGCTGCCTCCTCCTCGGCCTTGGTGGGCTGCACCGCGGCGAGCCGCATTATACCCCCCGCTTCGCTGATGCCGATGGCGCCGACCGCGCGGATGCCGACAGCGAGCGCCGCGAGCCGCGTTCAACCAAGCCCGTCGGCGCGGGGACAAG
>NZ_JABEPH010000583.1:0-2307 GCF_013004495.1 Rhizobium sp. SEMIA 4085 | reverse complement strand
GAAATGATCAATCTTAGAGGGGACACTCTCAACTCTCCACATCATCACTTCCTTCCCGAAACGGTATCCAAGCATGAGGTCGGCCTTTCGCCATCGACGAGCGAACAGGGCAATTGAGGGGTCGCAGCCGGTGCTCGCCGTCACTTCGACGGGAATCTTAGACTTAAGGGCAAAGAGGCGAGCCCATGACGCCGGTCTATTTTGTCAGTGATGCGCGAGCAATTTGGGCCCATAGGTTCATCGCTGCTACTCCCAGTTCGCGACGATGGCTCGTGGTGAGGTCATGGGGTGGGGTGTGGAACAGGGTGGAGCCGAAGCACTACATCCGGCATGAACTCTCGTTTTACAGCGTGGTAGGATCGAAGCTTGTCGTTGGCGAAGGTACGACCAAATTACTCTGCCCACAGGCGGATCGTCTGGTGCGAGACAATGATCCCAGGACCGGCCAGCATGTCCTCGATCACCCGCAGGCGCAAAAGCAAAACGGAAAGAAAGCCACACCGCGTGCGCAATAATTTCAGCAGGAAAGCGGCGGGGGCGATAAAGCGGGTCACGGGTTGTCATGCCCAATCATCGCACAGCGAACCCAAGGTCCGTTCCCCCCGTTGGCACCTGCGAAACGCGCTTTTCTTGTGCTGTATCGGAGACTGCGAACGTAGTAGTTCCGCTCTCCCGCTGGGGGCATGTAGAACGTCTGCTTGCCAGATACGAAACATTCGACAACGCCGCCGCCGCGGCTGCATCCTCTACACGAGGGCCGCGTTCATCGATCTCGCGGCAATAATCGATCAGGGCTTCGATGGTCACCATGAGAAGGTTGTGGCGCGCGGCGAATTCGCTGAGTTCGGGAAGACGCGCCATAGTGCCGTCGTCGTTGGCGATTTCGCAGATGACACCCGCTGGCTCGAGCCCGGCCAGCCGCGCGAAATCCACCGCGGCTTCCGTATGGCCGGGGCGTCCGAGAACACCCGACGGGTTTGCCCGCAGGGGGAATATGTGGCCTGGCCGGGACAGGTCCTCCGGCGTCGTTGATGCGTCGGCGAGCGCCCTGATGGTCTTGGCGCGGTCTTCTGCGGAAATCCCGGTCGATACGCCGTCTATCAGGTCGACTGACACCGTGAACGCTGTCTGCATAGAATCCGAGTTGCGCTCCACCATGAGCGGGATATCCAGTTCGTCCAACCGGTCCCCGGTCATCGGAACGCAGATCAGGCCGCGCGCATAACGCATCATGAAGGCAACATGATCGTTTCTCACCTTGTCCGCGGCAACGAGGATGTCGCC
Source organism: Rhizobium sp. SEMIA 4085 (assembly GCF_013004495.1). Lineage (NCBI taxonomy): Bacteria > Pseudomonadati > Pseudomonadota > Alphaproteobacteria > Hyphomicrobiales > Rhizobiaceae > Rhizobium > Rhizobium sp. SEMIA 4085. Next base: position 1,023 of record NZ_JABEPH010000583.1, on the reverse strand, counting down.
TTCGTTTTCCCGGTCTTCGTCGTCCACGACGATGATCATCTCTCCGGCGGCGATTGCTTTAACCGCGCTCTCGATGGAAGCAAACTTCATGTTCTTCTCCTTGAACTAAACATGGCCCAGAGTGCGTGCGAGTTGGCGGTCGACCCGCTCCCGAAGTTCCGCAGACGGTGCCGAATCGGGGAAGTCGCCGTCCATCGCGTAGATGAAGTCACCGCGAACCTCGGCTTTGAAGAAGCCCATCAATGAGCGCAGGTGAGCCTCGACATGCTCGCCATGGGCCTCGGCCTTACCCGTTGCGAATATCAAAACGGGTTTCCCCTGCAGGGCTGTCATTTCGAAGAGGTCGAAAAGATGCTTGAGAAGGCCGGTCATCGAGGACTTGAAGACCGGCGTACCCACGATGAGGACGTCTGAAGACTGGATTGCGTCAAGAACGTTCGCGAGTCCAACAGGAGCCTCCGAACGCCACAGGGTGGTTCCCAACACCGGGAGAACATCGACCAGGTCAAACAGATACCGTGTGTGACCGGGCGGGACGCTCGAGAGTGCGTATTCCCCGAGCGCCCGCGTCTTCGAGGGGCGCGAGACATTGCCGGTTATCGCGACAATCTTCATTTTGGCGACCCTCCGATCAGATCTGGTTGCGGATATGCGGGGTGCGAGCGTAGACCGCCACCATCGGCACGATCAGCAGACCCACGATCGCCTGTTGCGCGGCAAAACTCAGGCCCAGCCCGACCAGCAGGGACGTCATTACAGTCAATACGAGTACCCCGAGAACGGTTGCCCCGTATCCGCCTGCGCCTCCAAGCAACGAGGTGCCGCCGATCACAACGGCCGCAACGGTGGTGAAGAGATAGGGGTCTCCGACGCCAACGAAGCCGCCGCCGGAAAACCCGAGCAGCAATACCCCCGTTAGCGCCGACATGGCCCCACTGATACCGTGAATGCTGGTCCAGACCTTGGTTTCGGAAATTCCAAGCCGTGCCGCTGCAGTCCTGCTGCCCCCAACCGCGTAGATGG
>NZ_JABEPH010000582.1:0-2310 GCF_013004495.1 Rhizobium sp. SEMIA 4085 | reverse complement strand
CATATCACGTGTGGTCTGGACCACGTAAGGAAGGTCCACCGCAGCCAGACGTGAAAGGTTTGCCTCGACACCATCCAGATATTCGATCAGCAGTTTAGTGTATGTTCCGGACAAGGCGACATTGTTTTTGATTTCGCTGGAGGCGGGAACATCAAAAAGCAGTTCGCGCGGCAAATAAAGCGAGAGGACCCGCGCCTCGGTTGATCGGCCTCGAAATGGATGTCCCAAGGAACGCAGTTCCACCTTTCCTGGCTCGCCCTCCGAGACATGCCCATCAACTTCCGTCCATGTCCGCCCGTTGCGCAGGACCGAAATGTGCCAATGATCGATGAGGTTTGACCGCACCTTTGCCTCCGATCGCACATAGCTGTGGGCAGGGGTGCTTTGTTGAACGACCAGCATGCCGCCGAGATTCCAGGCCGCATGATCGGCTACAAACTCCGCTTCTTGCGAAGGGGAATCCGGACGCCGAATGTCTATAAGGGGAGCGACATAGGCCTGCCAGGCCGCAAATTGACCTGCCGGTTCCAGCCCGCGCGTGGAAAACAGCAATGGTTCCAACGCTGGCGGAGCCGGAGGCTCTTCATTGCTTGGCTGTGCCGATCGCGGATAACGACGGCGTTCGACCTCTACCGGCGCAGTGTCGTCGCCCGGCACGCCATTTTCGGTTTTGGAACCGGGGGGTACGGATTGTTCTTTGCGTCGATCATCTGACAATCTGGTCCCCCGAACTGGCGTCACGACAGCGCCAAATAGTCACCCTACTTAAGTCGCCGGATCTGTCGAAAGAGACGGAGAACGCTGTCCCTTCCAGGCGAAGATAGGCGCTTCATCAAACCAACGACTGCACAGCGCTGGCCAACCCGGCATCTCATGCACGAGCCCAACGCGGCCACGTCTGACTTTCAAGCTCGCTACCCCCGACCTTGTGGTCGACCCTCGATCAGGAACTGGCCTGATTCTACCGATATCCCGTTCACGCCATTGTCTAGGTAATTTCTTGTCTAGATTGTGGCATTTGGCGGAATGCACGAACCCCTGCGGATCCGGTGATCGAGACCGGCGCATGAACCGGAGCCGAGTACATGGTCGTCGGTATTGGTGGAAGTCTCAACGGTCGCAGCGGCTCCATACCACCGGATATGGTCAGCAGGAAGTTGAGCGGAGACAATCGAAATCTCCAACTTCGAGAGGAATGCCTTCCCGATCCTTGTCAGGTGGTTCTGGTCTCCTGGCACGTTCGTCTGTCAAGATGTGTCGTACGACAATGTCATTGGCACTTCGCCCAGGATCGCACACCTGCATTTCCGCTGTCAGCAATTTTAAAGCGTCCGCCAGTTGTCTTTCCGCGTTGATAGTAGATGCCGAACCGGCTTCGCGCAATTCGCTATAGAGCTTTGCTCGCTCATAAAATTCTTCGGCTCTGGCCAGACACTCTGCTGTCGGTTTGATCATCCTCAAGGCGAGGCGTAGGTTAATTGCGGCCGTAAGCTCAAATGCAGCAGCCGAGAAACTTGTAACCGCGCCCGGGGGGTGGGTCCTCTTCAGAAGCGCCAGCCATTGAGGGATCATTACGGTCTCCGGAACGCGACCTGCACATCAGAACGAAACGAGAGTACGCGAGCACATATCTCTCGTGGGTTGATCATGCCCTCCCAGTCCTCATCTGTCCCCGGACTTTGGTCCTATCCGCAAGCGGACGAAGGTCCGATCCCGTTCGCAGGAAAGGTCTGATCTTCCTTTATCAGGCGCTTGCAGGGTTGACGATCGGCATGCGTCATGAGCAATCTCAAGAACTTGGACTGGCCTTTTCGGCTGCTTGGATGCTGCATGTAAATTTGCTCAGCAGGTTTTGCCCATCGCCTTCGAGCCGAATATTCGCCATTGCTCCAAGTGCGCTCTTTAATTGACAAAGGACGTGGGCTCTGACCCCGCGTCAGGTAACAGCGATGACGACGCGTCGTAACTTTCGAGCCACGTTGTGTTGGGCTTTGGTTGGTGTCTCCCTTTCAATCCTTCCCTACAAGATTGAAATATAGGGATCCGCGTTTGACGTGGTCACCCAGTCTGCCCTGGCCAAGAGTGGAAACAACGGCAATGGCGGCGGCAATGGCAACGGCGGCAATGGCGGCAACGGCGGCGGCAATGGCAACGGCGGCGGTGGCAACGGCGGCGGTGGCAACGGGAAGAGCGGCTCGAGCAACAGCTCTTCCGGAAAAAGCGCTGGGGGGGTGGGCAAGACCAGAGGCGAGGGCCAACCACAGCTGGGAGGGCGTTCCGGCGGTGGGAAGGAGTGGTGAGGGCAAAGGG
>NZ_JABEPH010000581.1:0-1895 GCF_013004495.1 Rhizobium sp. SEMIA 4085 | reverse complement strand
GCTAGGGTGTCCCTGCTCGGCTGGGTGCGGACGGTGGGGACAGGCTGCGCCGTGGGACGGGGTTCGTTGACGGTTGCGCCCACCACGGACTACAGGGGGCTGCCTGCCGGCCCCACGCCCACACAAGACGCCCCCGCCAGTGGCTGAAATTCAGTTCGGATGACGATGCGGCTCCGCCGCCACGGGTCGAGTTGCCGATCGCCTCCTGCGAGGCCTACTTCAAGGCCGCCGACGATTTCCACGCTCGGGTCGAGCATGCGTTCGCTTCGGCCAGCTTACTTGAGATCGAGTACGAGAGGCTCCTTCGTGAACCCGCCGCATGCTTGGAAACGATTTGGGATTTTTTGGGCGTTCCATCGCATCAGCTTTCTGGCCGCGCGATCCTTGAGCGCCAGGAATCGCGGCCGCTGAACGAAACGGTAGAGAATTTCGACGCGTTGCGGCGCCACTTCGCAGACGGACCTTACGCGAGATTCTTCGAGATGATGACGCATTAGTCCCAAAGGGATAATCAATATGTCTCTTGGCAACCTCCAACGTCTTGAAGCGGAAGCAATTCATGTGCTTCGAGAAGTCGTTGCAACGTTTTCCAACCCGGTTGTGCTTTATTCCATCGGCAAGGACTCATCGGTTTTGCTGCATCTGGCGATGAAGGCGTTCTACCCGGCCAAACCACCTTTTCCCTTCCTGCACGTTGATACCAAATGGAAGTTCCGGGAGATGATCGAGTTTCGTGACCGGATGGCACGCGAACTCGAGTTCGACCTTCTGGTGCACGTCAATCAGGACGGGATCGATCAGGGAATTGGGCCTTTCACCCACGGGTCCAACGTCCACACCCACGCCATGAAGACGACGGCGCTCAGGCAGGCGCTGGAGAAATACGGTTTTGACGCAGCGCTCGCCGGAGCGCGGCGCGACGAGGAGAAGTCGCGGGCCAAGGAGCGCATCTTCTCGATCCGTAACGCTCAGCATGGCTGGGATCCGAAGCATCAGCGGCCCGAGATGTGGAAGACCTATAACGCGCGCGTCGGGCCGGGCGAGACGATGCGAGTCTTCCCGCTGTCCAACTGGACCGAGTTCGACATCTGGCAATATATCCTGCGCGAGACGATTCCGATCGTGCCGCTCTATTTCGCGGCGCGCCGGCCGGTGGTGCGGCGCGACGGCGCGCTGATCATGATCGATGACGGCCGCATGCCGATCCAGCCTGGAGAAGAGGTCGCGGAGCGCCTGGTGCGTTTCCGCACCCTCGGCTGCTATCCGCTGACCGGCGCAGTTGAATCCGACGCTGCCACGGTTCCGGACATCTTGCGGGAAATGCTGACGGTGCGCACGTCGGAACGGCAAAGCCGCCTGATCGACTCGGACGAAGTCGGGGCGATGGAGAAAAAGAAGCGGGAGGGGTACTTCTGATGTCGTATCTTCAAACTGTGCCGCCGCATGACATCGAGGCGCATCTGACCGAGCACGACAAAAAGTCGATCCTGAGGTTCATCACGTGTGGCTCGGTCGACGACGGCAAATCGACGCTGATCGGACGCTTGCTTTACGACGCGAAGCTGATCTTCGAGGATCAGTTGGCAAATCTCGGGCGCGTCGGTGCCGCCAACGGGAAGGAGATCGACCTCGCCCTGCTTCTCGATGGGCTCGAGGCGGAGCGTGAACAGCGCATCACCATCGACGTCGCCTACCGTTACTTCGCCACGTCGAAGCGAAAGTTCATCGTCGCCGACACTCCCGGCCATGAGGAATATACGCGCAACATGGTGACCGGCGCGTCGACGGCGGACCTGGCTATAATCTTGATCGACAGCCGCCGGGGCATTCTCCAGCAGACGCGGCCCCCATCCTCTATCGTGTCGATGCTCGGCATCCGTTTTGTTTTTTCAAGC
>NZ_JABEPH010000580.1:0-371 GCF_013004495.1 Rhizobium sp. SEMIA 4085 | reverse complement strand
ACATGAGCAATCGCTCCATGGGCTTCGATACCGAGTGCAATCTCAGCATCGAAGTCCAGGGCGACGCCGCCAAGCAAGCCCAAGTGCGGCAGGTCATCGCGACCCTGCGCAACCGCTTGCTGGGCGAGCACCTGGGGGTGCCAGCGCAGGCGGTGCAGCAAGCCATGGAAGACAGCGGGGGTCTGCATGCCGCCATCGATGCGCTGACCCAGCCGGAAGCGCGCAGCCTGCAGCCGCTGGACCCGCGCCTGATCCCGGAACTGGATGCAGTGACCCAGGACAATGCCGTCTTCGATCCCGAGCGTCCCATCAGCCCCGACGAAATCGTCGATGCCTCCGTGCCGCGCAGCGCCCGCAAGCCGGTGCCCCGC
>NZ_JABEPH010000579.1:0-2313 GCF_013004495.1 Rhizobium sp. SEMIA 4085 | reverse complement strand
CCGGAAGCGGCGGGCGGCCGGGGGCGATAATCAGCGGTGCACGTGCCACTGGTGATGGCCGTCGCACATCCGGTGGAGCCGGGTTTCTCGGCCGCCCTCTGGGAGTCGGACTTTGCTTTTCGAAAGCCCCGCTGCGACATCATCGCCAATGGATGTGCCTATGCTCCTGGCAGCCGTCCGGCCGACCGTGTCAGCGTCGGAATCAAGGTGGGCAACTGGTCAAAGATCTTCGATGTGGTCGGGCATCGCGAATGGCGCGCCCGCGGACCGGTCTTCGTCGCCACTGCCCCGCAACCCTTCCTGCGTCAGCCCTTCTCCTATGATACGGCGTGGGGAGGCACCGACACCCTCGACCCGGACGACAGGCTTCCCGCAAGCTACCCGCTCAACCCTGTCGGCATCGGCTGGGCGCGCACGCGCAACCAGCATCTGATCCCCGGCCTCCCCCTTCCCAACACCCAGGCGGTCGGCGAGGAAATCCGCTCGCCCTTCGGCGACTACCGGCCAATGAGCTTTGGCCCGATGGGACGCGGCTGGCCGGGCAGGATCGAATTCGGCGGCACCTACGACCAGAACTGGATCGACAATGTCTTCCCGTTCCTGCCGCCGGATTTCGACGAGCGCTATTTCCAGATGGCGCCGCCCGACCAGCAGACAGACCCTCCGAAGGGCGGCGAAGAGGTGATGCTGGTCAACCTTACGCCTGCCGGACGCGAGACCTTTCTCCTGCCGACCACCAGTCTGCCGATGACACTGTTCAAGGGCCGTGAGAAAGCCTTCGAGAGTGCGATACCGCCCGACACCGTTTTGTTTGATCCGGAGAACCGGCGCTTATCACTGGTCTGGCGCGTGTCGCAGCCCATTCATCGGACGATCCTCGACTTTAGCGAATGCTGGGTCGGCACACCCACGGAATCCATGCTTAGGGCGCGGGCCGCAGGTCGCGCCTTTGTGCGTGCGAGCAGTGCGCCTGCGTCGGAAGAGGAGGAAGAGGCATGACCACGCCGATGGACATCGTCTCGATCGGTATGGTAACGGCGGTTGGCCTCAACGCCCCCTCCGCATGCGCAGCGATGCGGGCCGGCCTCGACGGCTTTCAGCAGACGCGCTATCTGGGATCCAGCGGAGATTGGTTGATTGGAGCTCCGGTACCCTTGCCGCGCCATTGGGTCGGCGAAAAGCGTATGGCCCATCTGGCGGCGGGCGCCATTTGCGAGGCCTTCGAAGCCGTGCCCGAGGCGCGCGGACAGACGGCCCTAATTCTCTGCCTTGCCGAGGAGGAACGGCCCGGCCGGCCGGTGCACGATGGTGCGCGCTTGCTCCAGCACATCGCCGAGATCGTGGAAAGCCCACCGCACGGTCGCGCCAGGATTGTGGCCAATGGGCGTCCCTCGGGACACGTCGCCCTGGAGCAGGCGCGCCGCATACTAGCGGCGGGCGAAGCGCCCTATGTGATGATCGCTGGCGTCGACAGCTATTTAACGGTGGAGGCTATTGCTTATTATCTCGCCAATGCGCGGCTGTTGACCCCAAGCAATCCGAATGGCTTCATCCCCGGGGAAGCCGCGGCAGCCGTGCTTTGCATGCGTTCGCAAAACAGCGGCCTTCGCCTATTTGGGGTCGGCCTCGCCCGCGAGCAGGCATTCATCTACAACGCGGAGGATCTGCCGTTGCGGGGTGACGGCATGACCTCGGCCTACCGCGCCGCACTTCAGGAAACCGGCATCGAGATGAACCGGGTGGGCTACCGCATTGCCGATCTCGTCGGCGAGCAATATTGGTTCAAGCAATCCGCATTGGCAAGCCTGCGCCTGCTGCGCGGCCGGCATGACTTCCAAGACATCTGGTCGCCGGGAGAAAGCCTCGGCAATGTCGGAGCAGCCGCCGTGCCGATGATGATTGGGATGGCTTTCACCGCCGCCCGTAAGGGCTACGCCGCCGGCAACCCGGTCTTGATCGAAGCCTCTAACGATTCCGGCGCTTGCGGCGCCGCGATCCTGGCGACAAGAGCAGCGTGATGTCGCACGCTTTCGCCAACGGACTTGAAATCTCGGGCAAGGCAGTACACGCCAACACCATCGCGGATTTCCCGGATACCTGCTTCACGCCGCCCGAGAACCCTGCAACGCCGCCGGGTGTTCCGATACCCTATCCAAGCTTCGGATTCGCCAGTGACACCGAGAAGGGCACGGGCACGGTCAAGATCGGCGGCCAGAACGTCAACATCAAGAACAAGTCCGACCTGTCGAGACCGTCGGGCACCGAGGCAGCCTGCCCCGCCACGAAAGACAGCATCACATCGAATAATACAGG
>NZ_JABEPH010000578.1:0-2341 GCF_013004495.1 Rhizobium sp. SEMIA 4085 | reverse complement strand
CGTCGATGCGATGTGCTACTTCACGCGCTTCACGGCATCTTGGGAAGGTGTTCCCTCCGATCTGGCTACCGCAAACCGTTTGCTTCCCGTCGATCAGTATATCGGCGGCATCGAACACGCCATTCTGCATCTGCTCTATTCGCGTTTCTTCACGCGTGCGATGCGCGAGACGGGTCATGTTGACGTTAAGGAGCCATTCAAGGGCCTCTTCACCCAGGGCATGGTCGTCCATGAGACATACAGCCGCGGTTCGGGCATGAGCCGCGACTGGGTGGCGCCTGCAGACATTCGTATCGAAGAGATCGAGGGCAAACGTCGCGCCTTCCTGCTGGAAGGGGGCGAGGAGGTCTCAATCGGATCGATCGAGAAAATGTCGAAATCCAAGAAGAACGTCGTCGATCCGGATGACATCATAGCTTCCTACGGCGCTGACACGGCGCGGTTCTTCGTTCTCTCGGATTCACCGCCCGAGCGTGATGTGATCTGGTCGGAAGCAGGTGTCGAAGGGGCACATCGCTTCACGCAGCGCCTCTGGCGCTTGATTTCCGAAGCATCCGAAGCCCTGGCTTCCATATCGCCGAATCCGGCTAAGGATGGAGATGCGCTTTCGATCTCCCAGTCAGCCCATAAAACCTTGAAGGCTGTCCAGAACGACTACGACAAGCTTTGGTTCAACAAGGCCGTCGCGCGCATCTATGAACTCGTGAATATTTTGTCTGGCCCGCTGGCGAAAGTAGCGGCAGGCGAGGGCGACGTCGCCTATTGCGCCGCTGTTCGTAACGCGGCGGAAATTCTCGTTCAGCTCGTGGCGCCCATGACGCCGCACCTGGCCGAAGAATGCTGGGCGGCGCTTGGCAACAGCGAGATGCTCGCCCGCACCCCTTGGCCCGTCTATGACGAAGCTCTGGTCGTGGAGAACGACGTCGTGTTGCCGGTCCAGATTAACGGCAAGAAACGCGCCGAATTGACAATTTCTAAAGACGCAGATCAGAATGCCGTGACACAGGCGGTCTTGAAACTCGACGCCGTCATCAATGCGATGAACGGTCAGGCGCCGAAGAAAATTATTGTGGTTCCGCAAAGGATTGTGAACATTGTCGTTTGATATCGCTCCCAGGCTCGCACGCGGCGCCGCAATCACCGTCGTCCTTGCGTTTGCAGCCTTGCTTTCCGCCTGCCAGGTTCGTCCCCTTTACTCGGAAACGTCAGGAGTTGCCGGCAAGCTCGCTTCCGTCGGCTTCTCGGACGCAACGACTCGTGTCGAACAAGAAGTTCGCAACCGACTGATCTTCCTTGCTACGCGCGGCGCCGGCGAGCCCGTCAAGCCGGCCTACGAGGTAGAGCTTCATGTGCGATCTGACGTCGTTGATGCACTTCTTGTCGAATCTTCCGACACGTCGCGCGCCGGTCGCGTGACCGTCAGCGTGGATTACACGCTGCAGGCGACGGCGGACGGCCAGGTCATCAAGTCGGGTAACCGCTACGCTACGGCGCTTGTCGATTTCCCAACCCAAGAGTTTGCCAAGCAGCGCGCAATCCGCGATGCCGAGAACCGCGCGGCACGCCAGGCTGCCGAACTTGTCGGCTTGGATATTGCCGGCGCGCTCGGTCGCTGAGGAAAAAGGGCGTGGCGGAAATTAAATCTCACGAATTTGAAGGCTTCCTTCAACGTTCGGTTTCCGCCTACCGCATCTTCGTCATCTACGGGCCGGATCGTGGCCTGGTTTCCGAACGGGCGGGGCAAATAGCCGGGAAAAGCAGCGTTGCTCTGGATGATCCTTTTTCGCTTATCAAACTCGACATCGGCGACCTACAGAAGGATCCCGGGCGCCTGCTGGATGAGGCGGGTACTATCGGACTTTTCGGAGGAGAAAAACTCCTTTGGGTACGGGGCGCGGCGAATGAAAAATATCTGGTCGACGCACTCGACCACCTTTCCCAAAAGCCGCTCGACGCAACGTCCATCATCGTGGAAGCCGGAGACCTGAAGAAGGGCTCTCTTCTTCGCAAGCTCGCCGAAGGCACGCGCAGCATCGTTGCGATCCCCTGCTATTCGGATGATGCACGCGCCTTGAATGGTTTGATCGACAGTGAGTTGGCATCAGAAGGCCTGCGCATCACGCCTGCCGCAAGGCAAGCTTTGATCGGACTCATCGGCGGTGATCGCCCCGCCTCCCCCACAGAGGGCAGAAAAATCGCCCCCTACCGCCGCCGCATAGGGACAATCGGGGGACCATACATGCACCGGAGACACCGCGGCGCCCGCGCCCCTCCTGGCGACCCAAACGGGGTCGCCACTTTAAGCCGACACACCGGCACCTTCCCTCGAACCCCTCACAAG
>NZ_JABEPH010000577.1:0-2363 GCF_013004495.1 Rhizobium sp. SEMIA 4085 | reverse complement strand
TACTGCGGCCCCTCCTCACTCGCAAGGTTTGCAGTGATGTACCACCATTCGATGCGGAATTCAGGATGGGGGCCGTGATCTGCCGGAAAGCGGAGTTGTATGCCGGGGCGTGGAACAGCGAAGCCCTCGGCGGTCGAGCCCAGTCCGGCAAACCCTTGCGAAATAGCGGCGGCAGGAACGGAGATTGCCGTGGCTACGGAAACAAGGACGACCAGAAGACCTCTAGCGTTCATTGGCAAACACCCTCAGCAAATCCGATGGCGCGACCGTCGCCAGCCGTCGGAGTGGAATAAAGACAGACAGGATCGCCGCAGCCAGCGCCACCAGCCCCAGGACGAGCCAGTCCATCGGAAACATCCGCAACGGCAGCCGCCAGCCGAACGCCTCGACATTGACAATCGACAGCAGCACCCAGGCAAGCGCAAGGCCGACAGGGACCGCGGCAACGAAAGTCGCAAGCCACAACGCCAGAGTCCGCAGCACTTCGAGCAAGGCAAGATCGCGCCGCCTGATTCCCATCGCCCAGACAGGTGCGAGCTGCGGCAGCCGAATGCCCGACAAGGTCAGCAGGCTGGAGAACATCGCAAAACCTGCAACGCCGAGGGTGAAGAGATTGAGCATTCCGGTCACGGCAAACGTCTGGTCGAAGACCGCCTGAGATTGCCGTTTCAGGGAGGCCTGGTCGATGATGTTTTCGGAAGGCAGACCGAATTCGGTCGTCAAGCGTTCCTTCAGCACCGGGGCGTCGGCAGGCGGAACACGCACGCCATACCTCAGCTTTGGAACGTCAGTGTAATGTGCCGTCAGGGCTTCGACACCGACGATGACCTGGCCTTTTGGATTGCCATAGTCGGAATAGACCCCAACGACCGGGAGTTTCCATTCGCCGGGCAAGACCAGGCTATCGCCAATTGCGAGCCCCTTGCGACGCCAGAGCTGCTCGTTGATGAGCGCCCCTTGCCCTGCGGCGACCTCGTCCCAGACATTGATCGTGCCCGACAGGAGCGGCCAGTTGTTGCGATAGGTCGGATCGCCGGCTGCCGCGCCGAAGATCTGCAGCCTCTCTCCGAGCACCTCACCTTCGACGCTCCAGATGGGAAGAACCGACATCGACTGGTCCAGCAGCCATGTCCGCAGGCGCATAGCTTCGTTCTCTTCTCGCGCGGTGACGTAAAGCTCCGCCGCCAGCCGTTGGTCGAGCCAGCCGATGAAAGTCAGGCGGAAGCTGGAGACCATCGTGCCGACACCGACATTGGCGGCGAGCGCCAGCAGCAGTGCCATCAGGGCCAGGCTAAGCCCGGGCAGCTGTTGCCGCGTATCGGCCCAGAACCACGTGACGAGCACGCGTGACGAGTTTCTCTGCATGATGGCAAGAAACGCCGACAGCATGCCCGGCAGCATCAGGGCCGCTCCGAGCAAGAGGCACGCCAGGACCGCAAAGCCTGCGATCAGCCCGTGTCCGACACTCGCCAAAGTGGCCGATGTGATCAGCAGAGCCAACCCGCTCAAAAGCTGCAGTCGGATACCGATTGCCGTCGCACGGGCCCAGGCACGAGGTTGCGCTGCAGCCAGCAACGGCATGCGCCCGACCCGCCAAAGGCTTTGTGCCGACGACACGATCGTTCCGCCGATCGCTATTCCCAGCCCGGTTGCCCACCATTCCGGCCGGATGGTCAGTGTACCCGGGACGCTCGCTCCATACAGCCCCTGAAGCGTTACCGCCACACCGGGGAGCAACAGGGAGGCCACGAAATACCCGATCACGACGCCGATAAGCCCCGAAAGGAAGGCCAGCGCCAGAAGCTCGGTCATCAGCAGGAGGTTCAGGGACGACATGGAAAGCCCGAGAGAGCGCAAGGTCCGAAAGGTCGCTCTGCGCTGCTCGAACGCCAGGCCGATCGTCGCATAGACGATGAACAGACCGACGGCAAACGCGAGGAAACCGAATGCCGTGAGGTTGAGGTGGAAGCTGTCGGTGAGCTGGGCGACATCCGGCCGGTCGCCGGGTGGCTTTAATGCGACCTCGGGTGCGAGAGTGTCAAGCGAAGGCAGATTCGGCCGCTGTTCCGGCGCAACGACGAGACGGCTCAACTCACCGTGTTTTTCAAGAACCTGCTCGGCGACGGCGATATCGGTGAGCGCGGCTCCGTCCGGCAGGTCCGGCGACACCTCGACCTGCATCTGCGTCTGCCCCTCAAGCCTCAAGGCGGTCGCCTTGGAAACCACGAGGGTACCCGGATCCACCATGAAGCCAGCCAGGCCATCCCTTTCTCCGGGCTTAAAGCCCTGCGCTTGCGCTGGCCTCGTCAACGGATCACCCCCGCTAAACCGCACACGGCCATTTCCGAACGCACGGGCGCCTT
>NZ_JABEPH010000576.1:0-2393 GCF_013004495.1 Rhizobium sp. SEMIA 4085 | reverse complement strand
GCCGAATTCGTCGCTTAACCGTTCCAGATGGCCTCTGAACCGACCGGGCAAGACAACCCGGTCCGCCTTCAACGGCCGAGGCAAGCGACGGCTGACGATTTCTTCCGTCATCAGGGCGGCAACCTTCACACCGATGTCGATGATCTCGTAGGTGAAGGGGGTTGTTCCCAGTCCGGTGAGAATGTTTTCAAGCCTGGCCTTTGCCAGGTGCCCGGTCAGGAAGACGAGATGCTCAGCCACGACCGTCGATCTCCCCTTTCCGCCGCGCCACCGCCAGCTCCAGATCAGCAAAGGATTCCACGACCTGCGTGCGTTCAAAGGTCTTGAGACGGGCCGTGTTCTCAAGATCGATCGGCCGCGGATAGACCTTCACCATTCCGTGGGGAGCCATTGTCTCCAGCTCGGGCGCGGTGTCACAAGCAAAGACGATTGATGGAAGGCGGCATTTGCCGGCTTGTGCGTAGACATTCGTGGCGATCGTGTCGGAGATTCCCGCCACGCATTTTGCGACGGTATTGGACGTGGCAGGCGCAATCACGACGCTATGATAGACGCCGTGATAGAATTCGCCGACAGGGACCGCACTTGCCGTCTTGTCGTGAAGCACGCGCGTCGTGTCCGAAAAATCGAGCTTCAGCCCATACATCCTGAGAACTTCGTCTGCGGCCTTCGTCACGAAGACGTCGCAATGGTCGAGTGAGCGGATCAACTCGAAGCATTCGACGAAGAAATGGCCTGACCCGGTCAGCACCCAGGCCCATCGCGGCGTTCGAAGCCGCGTCATCGGCACGTCTCTCTGCGGGCTTCCTCGGGCAATCCCACTGGGCGCCCGGGTATGCGGGTCATGGGCAGCGCGAGAAGCTGCGAACTGAGCGACGATGGTCCGGCAACGTACAAGACTGTCTCCTCCCCGAGCAGTTGCGGCAGCATGGCATCGACGACGCCATTGTCAACGAGCGCTTCCAGATCGTTCGGAAGGGATTCCGGATCGACCTGCTTGCACAACAGCAACTGGCGGCTTCCGATCTGCCTGCACAGCCAGGCCGCAAGTGCATCCGACGTCACATCCCACGACTGTGCGATGTCGGCGTTGCGGGTCATCTGGGACGGCAGCCATACCGGTATTTCGTCTTCGGCGAGAATTGCGTCGAGCTCGCGCAGCGACCGGGCCGGTTGAAAACGCGCATGCCGCTCGGCGATCACGATGCCGAACTGATCCATGGCGAGAATGGCCATCTCATGTGCCGCGGCATTTGAGAAGTGCATGTTATTTTGCGAAACGCGCACCTGGTCGGCAAACGGTCCGCCGCCGGGAACGATCACCAATGGCAGGCGCGCCGATGCCAGCACCGCAATCCATTGGTCCATCTCGATACGGCCGGCCGTGCTTCCTCCAAGCTTGACGACCAGCGGCTTCATACCACTTTCCTTCCTCCTTCGGCCTTTGCCGCTACGACGCGAAGCGGCTTTGACAATCGGGCGCTTTCCCTCTTGCGCTCGATCTGCACGCCAACGCCGCCCGGACCCAGCTCCAATTTTTCTACGCGCACAACGACACGAGCCACACGCGGGTTCTCAAGGATGAACGCTGCAGCCTGCTCGGCAAGCGTTTCAACCAGATCGACATGACCACGGCTGACGATCGCGCGGATGCCGTCCATGATGAGGTCGTAAGAAACGATATGATGCATGTCCTTCGGATCGCGGGTGAGACGTAGGACATCCGCCGTCACATCGAACCGGACCTTCTGCTTTTTGCCATGTTCAAAGCTGTAAGCGCCGATGTCGACCGGCAGGACGAAATCCCGCACGAAGATCTGGTCGGTGCCGAGATTGTCCTCAGCCGCATCGGGGAAATACCCTCGTGCCGCCAGGAGTTCGAGGTCAACGCTCGGCGTTTTTTCAGCTGGCCGCTCCCCGGGAATAAGAGCACGGATCTTTGCCGTGGCTTCAGCGTCCAGATCGGCGTTCCTGGACAGGCCCTCGCACAGCGCTCCCCGGAAGCCCAGAAAATCCGGCTTGCCCGGCAGCAAGCGGGGGATGTCGGGTGCTTCCAATGAGCCGGCAACGCCCGTCATCAATCCGTGCCGTTGTCCCTGCGCCACAAAATCCGAAATCCGATCTGGAGGAATGTGATCCAGCAACCGTCCCTTCGATTTGTCATCCGTATCCAGCATGACGCCGTAAAAGCCTGCTTTTGCAAACGATGTCATGACGTTCTCCTCGTATCGATGGTCGGCAAAAACAACGGCGATCAACCTCTTGCGGCCGGCAATATCGGCCAAGGCTTGCGCATCCGCCCCGATACGGGACGACGGTAGAAACCCGATCTTGATGAAATCAACACCTGTCGCGGCCACTTCCTCGACCCTTGCCCTGAGAGCCTGCAGATC
>NZ_JABEPH010000056.1:0-22239 GCF_013004495.1 Rhizobium sp. SEMIA 4085 | reverse complement strand
CGAACCGCCTGTATGCCCCATCGAAGGGTCAGGACGAATTCGCAGAGAAGTTCGCTGCCCGAGCTCGGAAACTGGCCGTGGGTGATGGTTTTGATCCTGAGAGCAGGATCGGGCCACTGATCGACCGCCATCTCCTTGCGAAAGTGGAGTATCATGTCGCGGATGCCATCCAGAAAGGCGGCCTCATACACTGCGGCGGACGACGCTACCACGAGAGCACGTTCTTTGAGCCGACGGTCCTGACCAACGTCACCTCGGATATGGCAGTCGCCCGCGAGGAGACATTCGGTCCGCTGGCTGCCATCATCCGGTTCGATGACGCGGACGACGTCGTCCGGCAGGCGAACGACACGATCTACGGTCTCGCTGCCTACTTCTTCGCGACGGATCACAGACGCGTCTGGCGCGTTGCCGAGGCACTCGAATACGGGATGGTCGGCATCAACACCGGACGCATGTCGTCCGAGGCGGCGCCGTTCGGCGGCTGGAAGCAGTCCGGAGTTGGGCGGGAGGGATCTCGCCACGGCATGGATGAGTACCTCGAGATGAAATACGTCTGTCTTGCCGGGCTTTAGGTTGCCGCGCCACCCACATACTATGTTCAAAGTTGACCAGCGATCACCTCTTGAGCGACGAAGTAAGGGTTCCTAACAGTTGGGCGGCGGGAATAGTCTTGTTCCGCCGCCTCTGATCATTGAGCAAACCCAACCTGCTAAGCTTTATCTCAATCGCCTGTCGCGAAGCCTCGAAATACTGCGACAGATCTGACAGAAGGTCATCGTATGGCATCGAGTTGCACGGTTGGTCGTCGACGAAAATATGGCCGTGCCCGCGGTCCCGAATATCGAATTTCTGTCGGCCCACTTCGACTGCGATGATAAATACCTGAGTGGGCAGAACAATGCTGGAGGCGAATGCATTCGCCTGGAATTCAAGGCGCTCGTAATTGAAGAGCTCGTCGGTATCGAGATCTATGTACAGATCTCGTTCAACGATCGTCTCGGACCGTAGATATCGATCATGCTTCAGGCAAATATGCCCGATTTCGTGTCCTAGGGTAAAGCGCTCCCGATTGCCGTCTCGGTGGGAATTGACCTGAATCGACTTGCGATCAAAATTTGCTGACCCGAGTATCTGCGTTCCGTCTTGATCCACTATTATCTGCTCGCTGAATTGCAGCCGTATAGATAGCGCAGAGCAGATTTTTTTGAGATCGACCGGTCCTGATTTGTAACGTACCTTTTCCAGGACGTCTTGCGCTGCTTTCTCAATCTCCTCGAAGGGGATATACGGAACAGACTGGCGCGCACTCCTAATCGCGACTTCGTCCGTAACAAACAGCTCCGGCTCAAGACTGCGCAAGAGCTGGTTGATGGTGCAACGCGCTTCGACCGGAAGATCACCGTGACCCCGGAATGCGGATCAAGCTTCAACTCGGTCTGCACAATCAATGCCAGTGCCTGATGACCACAGCGAAAGTCCACCGGCCGCGTCGCGATCAGGATCGGCAAGCGTTGGCCCGCGACGATCATGCCGTCCCTCGCATCGCGCGCACCAAGGCCGCAACCCGAGCAACCGCCACATCGACGGGAACCCTCACCACAAGGTCTGTGCCTATTTCTATTGTCACGATCCCCGAGGGGGCCATGACCGGCTCCGGAACCGGCGACAGATCGGCAGCCTCCTGCGGCTCCGTCGTAATCGCCAGGGGCACAAAGGCTGGCTCGAGTGAGCCGCTATTGTCGCAAGGCTCGGCCGGCAGCGATGGCATCAGTTCGGCAGGCAGCGCCAGAAGACCCTGACGCGCCTGCCCTCGCCAGTCCGAAAGCTGATGCGCAGCAAGATCATAATTGAGCGCAACATCAACAACCCGCGCACCGGGCTGAAGGCTTTCCGCTACAATCCGCGCCTTCACATCATTGGGCCATCGCCGGTTTCCACGACGAGGCTCGACAACTTCGCATCGCCCGACAAATCCCTCACCATCCGCCATCCCAAATCTCCAGCTCTTGCCGAAAACCTTCTGACAGAAACCTCAATGTTCACAAACATGTGGAATCAATGGGGTGTAGGCGGCGCATACGATCATTCCGCGCTTCGCCTGCTCGCGGCGGATGGCGTTGCGCTTGCGGGTTACCAGTTCCAGATGATCGGGATGCGGCCGCACGCAAAGGCGGTTGCGGCAGGCGTGGTCGAGTTCCTTCTGCCCGGAATATAGCCGTGCTCGTTGGTCCACATGACGAGATGCACAGCGACCGTCTGCCCTCCCAGGGACATGCGCGGATAGCCAGCTCCGCGGCCCTCGTCGCCGGAGGTCGGGCCGGTCCACAGCCAGCAGCCCGTTACCTCGTCGATCACGACGCGGGACATGATCTTGTTGCGGATCTGATCGCGGCGGGACATCAAGCGTTACCATCCGTCGCCTCTGCGGGTACGGGGGTGTGGTTGGCGCTGCCTCGAAAACAAATTAGGGTCAGTTTTTCGAAGCGATAGGATGAGAGCGCCATGATTGAAGAACCTCGGTTCGGTGCACGCAAGGACGACGACGGGAGTTGGAGTATTTTCGATAGGCGGACAGGTGGCACCGCCCAACGATCAGGCCTCATCTTGGCCGGCCTTAACGAGAAAGCGGTTCTTGGGCTCATTCGGGTCCTCGAAGAGATTGAGGACGCTCCGAAGCGCGTTCATTAAGGTCGGCGCTGCCCACGCCATGGTGTACGGACGGTGCGTCCTCTGGTATATCCGCGTGCGGCAACTCATAGCTCAGGGGAAGAGCGCCAGTCAGTGTGCTGAAGGCCTCCGGTCGAGACGGAGTGGGTTCGCCACCCGTCACATTAGGCATACGCGGTGGGGAGGCAAGAGTGCTTTGCAGGCGATCAACTGCAGCTTCTCCACGCGATCCTGTTCCGGAACGTTATCAACAATGCTGGGGTCCGCGCACATGGGATGTTTGCTGTCAATGCTCCATAATAAATCTCCGCAGTTTTCAAAATCCAGGCCTGAGCTAAATCCACGACGCGGTTCATCGCTGAACCTATCAACCTCACATCCGGTCGCCGTTAAATGCGGCTGCACCAATATCCCGCATACGGCGGGCCAAGCTCAGGACGACGAGACCATTCTAGCAAAACGGCGATTAGCCATGCGGACCCTCGGTTCGTCGGCCTGGATCTGCCAGAACTGATCGGGTTCTGGTAGATTTCGAAAAGATTCAGAACTCAGGCTCAGTTCGAGATGATGACACCCTCCATCAGGACGCCGGAGGTTACGTATTTCCAGAGTGCCACGAGCAGTTTCCGTGCCAGGGCCACGATCGTCGATTTCTTTCGGCGACCTTGATTGGCTTGTGTGCGTTCCCGAAAGCGCGGAATTCGGCTGGTGTCGCAACCACAGCCAGGCCGTCTGGACAAGCATCACCCGGAGTCTAGGATTGCCTGCTTTCGACACGCCTTGCTCCCTGTCGATCGAACCGCTTTGCCAAGGTGTCGGGGCCAGGCCCGCATACGAGGCTATCTGGCGCCGATTGTCGAAATGCCGGTATAGAGCCTCCGTCCACGGGATCGTCGCAACCTCGGCGCCGATCCCCTTGATGGCCAAGAGCATCTCGAGCTGAGGCTCTTTCGTTTGCTTAACTTGCGACAAGAGGAATTTACTGCGATCGGCTTCTACTGACTTGATGTGTTCGAGTAACAGCTCCAGTCGGTCCAGCTCCCGGCTGATCTGCCTTTTCAGATGCACCGGCAAGTCGCGGCCGTCTCCGGTCTTCAGTTCGTTGAGGTGCTTACGCCGGTCTCTATGCAGTGGCTCGTAACCTGACACACCTTGCGAATACAGTAGCCCTTTTATGCGATTGACGTGCGTAACGCGTTCCCCGATCAGTGTCTTGCGTTCCCGGGAAATTCGCCGTTGATCCTCTTCCTCCGCTGATGGGACGTGTACCATCGCGCAGACATGTGGCTCGCCACGGGTGTAGGCCATCAATGTTCGAAGAAGTATTTCACCATCAAGGCGATCTGTCTTTGCCCGTCTTCGACGCCGGGACACAGTAATCGATGCCGGATCTACGACGTTGCTGCTCCTCGCGGTGATCGCGCCCGTAACCCAGCCTTTTGAGGAGCCATCGAGCGGGAATTGGCCCGCTCCTGGATGGAGCCTCTCACATGTCGCACGACCTTTCCCTCGCACATTCCCACGCCTTCCAGCTCTCTCGCGACCTGATGGTCCCGGTCATCGTCTTAGAAGTCGACGGCGAATATGGCGCACTCCCCTCCGAAGAAATCGACGCCGGGGACGACCTTGAAATCATCCATGAGTATATCCCGTGGGAGCTCATTGAGCCGCCTCTTGTCGTTTCCTTGGGCCGTTCCCGCATGCCGCTGGCGAGCCGGCGGCCGCAAGGGAGGCTCCGCCGTGGCTAACGTTTAGAATTGTTGAATCCGACAATTGCCCAGCCACGCCCTTGCAGCCTTTGCTCTTCGCGGCGGTCCGGATTGCGCCCGCGATATTCACGGGAAGGAACGAAGATGAAAGGCTGATCGCACGGCGATCGGAATGGAGATGGAAAGAGAAGAAATCGAGCAATTGCGGAAAACGGTCGGCTGCGGGGCGGTGCTGGAGACCTCGGGTTTTGCAGTCGACGTCAGAGAAAGCACCAGGCGGGCGATGAAGTTTCGCCGCGCAAGTGAGATTATCATTGTTACGCATGACGGGCGCGGCTGGTTCGACCCGCTCGGAGACGAAAAGGGCGATGTTTTTTCCTTGATGTCGCGTCTTGAACACGTCGGCTTTCATGAGGGTTGCCAGCGCATCGCCGCGCTGATCGGCTTCCGACCATCGGTACCGGTGTGGCAGGGGTCAAAGGGCTATCGAGCCGCCAAGATTCCAGTCTTCGAGAAATGGGAGAACCGACGGGCGCCTTGGCCAGGATCGGCCACGTGGCGCTATCTTCGTTGGCAGCGCTCCCTCCCCGCCCGTGTCATTCGTTACGCTATCGCGCAAGGCGTTGTTCGCGAAGGGCCATACGGGAGCATGTGGGCCGGCCATACCGACGATGCGGGTGTCGTTTGCGGCTGGGAAGAACGCGGCAGCGAATGGCGTGGCTTTGCGACTGGCGGCAACAAGGTTCTCTTTCGACTCGGCGCCATGGATGCGCCCCGTCTTTGCGTGACCGAGGCGGCGATCGACGCAATGAGCCTGGGCGCGATCGAGGGTCTGCGAGATGGGACGATGTACCTCAGCACCGGAGGTGGTTGGTCGCCGGCGACGGATGCGGCGATACGCGTGCTCGCCGCTCGTCCCAACGTCCAACTCGTTGCGGCGACGGATGCCAATCCCCAGGGCGACATGTTTGCGGAGCGGCTGCGGACGCTCGCCAACGAGGCCGCCTGCGATTGGATGCGATTGCGCCCGCCCGAGGACGACTGGAATGATACCCTGAAGATTTCAGAGAAGGAAAAGAGGGTGAGGAAAGAGAAAGGCAGAGGCGTGCCGCATTCCGGCCGACCGCGTCAAGGGCAGCTTCGCCCGGCAGAGCCGGCCGGCCCGCATGCCGGCGGCCCTGAAGGTGTCTCGAAAGACGGAAGAGGATGACAGGGTCGTCAGGACCGCGCCGCGCTTCGGTCGGACACGACACCGAAGGAGCCGCAGATGACGGCTTCCACCGCAATCCGCAAAGTCTTCCAGGGCGTCGCCACGGGCCAGCAGATGTTCCGCATGTTTGACCGTCACGCCCAGCGCCCGAACCGCTGGAGGATGACGCGCCGTTGTTCTACGCCGGCGAGATTCGAGATCGGTGAAACGTACATGTTCGAAATCCTGCAGCCACTCTGGATCCGCGGTTCGATGTTTGCCATGCGCGAGTTCCTCACCCGCGATGGAGATTTCCAGGTCTATGTCGGCTTTTTGATCGCGGAGACCGACCTAAGGCTCGGCGTCTGTGACTGGGGCTATTGCGTCAATCGCGTCGAAACCGCCGCCTGCTTTGGTGCGCGAACCGGGTCGGCCCAGTGATGGTCCCTCGATCGAGCAGTTGCTCGCCTGCGGCGAGCTGAGAGGGGCCGCGGCTCTACTAAAGGGCGCCATATTCAATGGCATCCTTCGGAACAGACCCGTGCCGGCTGCCCTTCGGTTGTGATGCGGTCTGAACCGGCGTCCGTTCGTTTCAAGGCCGCTTCGCGCCGCGGTGCGGCCGGACTGCGGCGTCCTCGGCAAAGCAGGTCCGCGCGCCTCGCTAGGTCAGTTTGACCTGCTTGCGCGCATCCCGGCTTTGCTCGTCTTGCCGGGCCCGGACCCTGAAACGCCCGTCTTCCACCGGTTCTCGTTGACCGCACCGAAGGGCAAGCCGGCAAGTGCCGGAACCACTTCGGGAGCAAAACCATGAAAGGAAGAGCCCATGGCCAAGGCCGCAACCCAATCCCGCCAATCCGCCCGCGTCGCGCAACTTCGAAAGGGCGCCACCCTCGAAATGGTCCGGCTCACTTGCCCGGACACCGCCCAGGCGCTGAAACTCGCCGAGAATTTCGGCATCGCGGTCATCGACAGCGACGGCATCCGCGAACTGCATGAGCGCCTGATCATCGAGACCGCCGATAGCCTCTCCGAGGCGCTCGGAGAACGGGCGATGCAGATCCATCTCCAACGCATCGTCGGCGCCTTCGTCGGCTCCGCGCATGGAGCCGGCCAGTTCTACTCCCGCGCCGTCACCGAGGCACGGGATGCCACCGCCAAGGCCGCCAATGACACGCGCGATGAGGACCTTGACGGTCCGGTCGGCTACGACAGCGCCGCCCAGCGCAAGCGCGAGTTCGCAGCCGACATGGGGGTACAGGCACACGCTCTTCGAATGGCAGCCGAAGGCACCATCGCAGCCTATAAGCAAATCATTGGCGAGGTCTGGAAGCCCTTCGACCGGCCGGTCGACAACCCGGGCCACTCGCTCGACCGCAAGGCGGCCGAGACGCAGATGTCGGCTTTCGACTGAGCCATACCCTCGGCGGGCTTCGGTCCCGCCTTGAAGTCTATCGAGACGCAAAGTTGGAGCGGCTTAGAAAAGGCCGCCATCGTTTAAACCTCAGCGATTGCCTGCTTTATGCCTGCATCTAATTCCATGGCTTGCCGAACCTCGCCACGACCGGCGAGTTTCGGTCCACGGATATCAAACCGTTCCTTGAAGTTTCCGATGCCGAGAGGCTCAGACCGGCCGGTCGCGACCCCGTCCGGCCTTTGGTCCTGCCGAAGCGAGGGGTTCGGTCAACGGCTTCGCCGTCCTCCACCTTCGTTCCGGCCTCACGGTGCCCTCACCCCTTGCCGCTCCGCCCTTTGGACCGCCGTGACGGGGTCGCGATGGCGCGGCCTCTTGAAAAATGGAGGTTGGAGAATGAGCAGGAAAGACGACGGCCAACGTGCCGATCTCTACACACGGATCACCGACAAGATCATCGAGGACCTGAGCAATGGTGTTCGGCCGTGGATGAAGCCGTGGAATGCGGCGAACGCGAATGGCCGCATCACCCGACCTCTGCGTCACAATGGGAAGCCCTATTCCGGGATGAACGTGCTCCTCCTCTGGTCGGAGGGAACCGCGCGCGGTTACGGCTCGCCGATGTGGATGACATTCAAGCAGGCTCTCGAACTCGGAGCCGCCGTCCGCAAGGGCGAGACTGGCGCGACGGTGGTCTTTGCGAGCCGCTTTACCAAATCCGAAACCGACGGAAATGGCGACGAGGTCGAGCGCGAAATTCCCTTCCTGAAGGCTTATACCGTCTTCAATATCGAGCAGATCGGTGGCCTTCCGGAACAATTCGATCATCGCCCTGCCCCGTTCCTTGATCCGGTCGAGCGCATCGAGCACGCCGATCGCTTCTTCCGCAACACCGGCGCGGTGATCCGACATGGCGGCAACCAAGCCTTCTTTGCTCCCGCCGCCGATCTTATCCAGATGCCGCATTTTGAGAGCTTCAGGGATGCGGAAAGCTACTATGCCACATTAAGTCATGAGGCCACCCATTGGGTTGGCGCATCGCATCGGCTGAATCGCGACCTCAGCCGTTACCACAAGGAGCGGTCAGATAGAGCCCGCGAGGAATTGATCGCCGAGCTTGGAAGCTGCTTCCTCTGCGCCGATCTCGGGATCGCGCCCGAACTGGAGCCTCGGCCGGATCACGCCTCTTACCTTCAGTCCTGGCTATCGGTCCTCGCCGGCGACAAGCGGGCCATCTTCCAGGCTGCGGCGCATGCACAGCGTGCGGTGGCCTATCTCCACGATCTCCAGCCGGTTGGCCAGCAAGATCGGCCGGCCGCCTAGTTTTTTGCTTGATCAGGGCCGTCAATGGCGGCGGGCTCCTTTTGCGGGCATCGCCGTTATTTGCGGATCTTCATCGGGCAATCGGCAGAAGGACGCGCCGTGGCGCCTGCCGCGGGGCGGATCTGCTTAGGCACTACACACTCAGCGACGAGGATCTCGGCCATATCAACCAGCGACGCCGACCCCAGTCCCGCCGTCTTGCGCAAGTCCACCGAGGCACTCCTCGTTCTCTTTCGCTCATCGCATCCTGAACAAGCGGCCTTGTCGCAAACGCCAGACTTAGTCCCACCTTCGCGCAGGCGCCAAGTCGGAAAACACGGCTTAGACCTCTCGGATAGCCGCGCCGAATCAACAAAATCGAATTCAAACATAGCCGGGAGAGAGAAGCCGACTGAACCGCCCCCGCAACTCCTCATACTTTCTTCCTTTTTCTGATCACTTGTTTCAAGCTGATAAGCTCCTTCAGGGCAGCATCCCGCAAACGAGCCCCTGTCGACGAAGGTCGACACTCTTCGCCGCCCGACACCGCTGCGATCACCAGATGGATTGTGCGCGACGCTGAGCATTGACATTCCCAGCTCGTACCACGCGGCTCCGTCGCCATGCGCAGATAAGCTGACTCGCAGGAGTAAAGTTCGCCTTCCTTCTCGTCTGAGTGAGCGGCTGGACGGCTGGACGTGATGCAAGGTAGCGCCTGACCTCGGCAAGTCGTCCTCGTCCGGATTTACATCGTGAGCCACGGCCTTCTCCTCCATGAAGCTGCGTGAGGTGCGTCCTCTGCGGCCTTTCTTGTTGGCGTATCTCACACCGCGTCCGGCTTGCAGCCCCACCTCGATCCCGCAACAGCGCATTGCCGACCTTCTTCCCCGCCGTGCTCGGCTGACGCCTGCGCGCGGCTTCCTCGCGAGACAAGAAGCTCCGCGCTGCGCCGCCCTCCATTCCATTTCGGCCCTTCGGGTGCGGGCCGGTCGCCCGGTGTTCTCCGATCGCCATCAAGGCCGCGATGGTCGCGACCTGATACAGCAAGGAGAAGACAAATGGCTCAGATCGGCACTTTCACCCGCAACGAAGACGGCTCTTTCGTCGGAGTTATCAAGACGCTCAACCTCAACATCAAGGCCCGCCTCGTTGTCGCCGAGAAGGAAAACGACAAGTCGCCCGACCTTCGCGCCCTCGCAGGCACCATCGAGATCGGCGCCGGCTGGAAGAAGACCGCCAAGGAAACCGGCCGGGAATATCACTCGATCAAGCTTGACGACCCGAGCTTCCCCGCTCCGATCTACGCGAGCCTCGTCGAGAACGAGGACGGATACGTTCTCATCTGGTCGCGCTGAGGCGGCGGCCAGCCACCGGACGCGGCGCTCCATCAAGGAGCGCCGCAGTTCCGCAAAGGAGGAGCTTTGAAAGACGCTCTTCGACAGATCATCAAGCCCGAACGGCAGACGTGATACCCTGCCGTCGCCGCGCCGGCTCGGTCTGGTGAAGATAGACAGTGAAGGTGTCCCAAGGCGGGGTGATCGAGAGTTGCCAGAATATCCGCCCCTCTCGCCGCGGTGATATCCTCCCATGGAGAACAACATGGGTCAACCTTTCGTCCCTGGTCATATGACCCTTGTCGCCATCGGTGAAGGTGAGCGGGATCGCCTCGGCCAGATCCTCTGGCGAGACGCCGCGAAGGTAATCGAGATACCACTATCGAAAGATGTTACGGCAGCGCGCAGCGTGCCCAAGGTTGGCGTATCGTCCGTGTTGTCGGAAGTATAGCCATGCCGAACGTCGATTAGACGCGCTGGAAGATCCGAGCCGCGACATAAGTGGTTGATCAGGCGCCCGCTCGTGCCGTTGCCGAAAAGGGGCCGTCGAGGGTGCGCTCGCCGATGAACCGATGATCTACTGGAAAATCCATGCCCTTCACCGAGATGCCACCATTTACCTTATTTAACAATTGCGAAATCCTGAGTTAACCGCGGGCATGACACTACTGGCCAACGCTTCCCAACCGCTGACGGCGTATGAGATCAGCGTGCCTCCAAAATGGGCTCAAATTCATGCCTAGCACTGCTCCGCGAGACCGCGTTCAATCGACATACCTATCTCGCCTCGCCGCTGATCTCAGGACAAGCGCGCGATTAAAGAGGAACTGCCGCTTTATGGTACGGCTCGTGTACCCTGCAAGGGCGCTAAGGAATCTGACCATGACTAAAGCGTTAGTTGTGGAAGTCTCTGAAAACGGCGCCCGGATACGAACCAGTTGCTCCACGGTTCCTGATCATTTTTATATCGTGCTGGGGAACTACGAGTATTTCATAGGAGTGACCGCATTTCGCCGGTCAACGGGCGAAATTGAGGTCGAGTTCATAAAAGAACAGCCGACTCGATTTATTAACGCTCTTTCCCGCATCGAGTTTCCACTCGCGACTATTCACGATCTGAAGAGGGTTCTTGAGGTCTAACGATGCGACTCCGCACTTTAGATTCGCCGTGTCGAGCGAGCGGCTGCAACTTGGCCCTCTACGAGCAAGAGGAATTTTACAAGCGCCGAGGTCACGGGAGGCTGATTCGTTGGATATCCTCCTAGTCGAAGACGATGATCTGGTCGCAAGAACGATCATCGAATCCTGGCCCGTGCCTGGAGACAATATTCGACTGATCTCAAACTACAAGCAGTGCCTGCGGACGATACACAGCGCCGAGATCGACTTCTTCGATGGTGCGATCGTTGACGTAAATTTGCCCGATGGGAACGGACTGGAGATACTTCGTACAGTCAGAAGGCACTCGGACATCCCTCTGATCTTGATTTCGGGGTCGGGAAGCCCGGAGAGCCGGGCGACAGCTTTGGACGCGGGCGCGGATGACTATGTGATGAAGCCGTTTTCGGTTCGTGAACTCCAGGCACGCCTCACCCGTGCTGTGACAAAATCGGAGAGCATACGGCCCGAGGTTCTGCCGTGTGAGTTGGCGATCGGAAGCGTTCGGTGCGATCTGACGAGAAGAGCCCTACTGTTTCACGGCAAGACGCTGCCGCTCACTGAGCTCGAAGCGCGGCTACTGTCAGAGCTCAGCAGAAACCCCGGGCGAACCTGCAGTAAGTCACAGCTGTCAAAACATGCTTGCTTCAGAGAATATGATCCGCGCGACAAGACGCTAGAGGTGTACATCGCAAGAGTGAGACGAAAGGTCGAGCAACTGGACCCGAAGAGTGTGGAATATATTCAGACGGTACGCGGGGTCGGATATCGTTTAGTTCCGCCAACGGAGGGAGCTGATATGTCAAACGCGCCACAGCCAAGGAATCCAAGGTGAAGGCGGTACTAATTGATGACGATCCCGAGGTCTGTCATCTGCTGCAAGTCCAACTGCAGCACATCGGCGTAGAGGCGCGCGCGGTTACAACGATTAGCGACATGCTCGACGCCGTAAGGCGGGAGAACCCCGACATTGTGTTTGTCGACTTGTCTCTCGGCGATGCCGACGGAATTGATGTTTTTCACATGCTCCGAGACCTCCGGTTTATGGGGCCCATTATTATAGTCAGCGGTCATCCCGAAATGGTACTTCGTCACGCGAAGGATATTGCGCTTCGCATGGGGTTGGACGCAAAGGCAACGCTTAGAAAGCCATTCAAGCTGCAAGATTTAAGACGGGTTCTAAACGAGGCGACAAACGTTACGTCCACCATCGCACGCGTTAATAAACCAAGTCCAGACGCGACGTTGCGCGAGGCGCTTCAGAAGGATTGGATCAATTTCTGGTTTCAGCCACAGGTTGATCTCAAGACTGGTCTTATAGTGGGCGCTGAGTGCCTGGCCCGGATCAGACACCCCAGCGACGGTCTGGTCTTTCCCGGCCAGTTCTTGCCGACAGCCGACGACGATGACCTTCATGAACTCACGATTAGGGCCGCAGATGCTGCGGCAAAAGCTGCGTCACTTGATTTGCGGGATGGTGTGCCGCTACGTTTCTCGATAAACGTTTCCACTCACAGCATGAAACAACCTGGGCTGATTTTTCAGCTCAAACGGATGTGCGCCGTTAGTGCCCTAGACCTGACTTTGGAGATCACCGAAAGTGACCGCGGTGATAGTTCGGTCTGCCGAGCGTTTGCGACACGCGCTGTGCTACACGGGTTCAAGATTTCAATCGATGATTTCGGATCCGGTTACGCTACCTTTGAACGGCTGCGACATACACCCTTTTCGGAACTCAAGTTGGATCGATCTGTTGTAAACGGATGTTCAGGCGACCGCGCTCTGAGAAATATCTGTGTCGCGACCATACAGTTGGCCCACGGCTTTAATGCGCACGCAGTTGCCGAAGGGGTTGAGACGCCGGAGGATGCCGCGACGCTCGCTGAGATCGGATGTGACGTCGCGCAGGGTTATTTCTATGCACCAGCGTTGCCCCTTGATGAATTTGCAGCGTATGTTCGGTTCCCCAAAAAAATTCTGCCGCGGGGCAACTCGTAATATGACCACTGCTCAATTTCTGAGCTGCCTCACCAGATCAGATCGCGTGCTCCCCTTGGGCTGAAGGGGTAGCCTCGGCAATCGCCGTTGTATTACACCGCGTCGAAGTTGGGGCTTAGCTGACGTCCAATCTGCTAAATGAACTGTCTTCCGCTCTTACCATCGAGTATCAAGCGCACCTTTGCGGCCAAGTCCCTTGGTCGGTAAGGTTTAGTGAGAAAGTCGACGCCAAGGTCGAGCCTCCCTTGATGAACTATAGCGTTCTCTGCGTATCCGGAAGTAAGCAAAATAGGTATATTTGGTTGAATCTTGCGAGCCTCTTCCGCCAGCTGGCACCCATTTAGGCTGCCAGGCATGATTACGTCCGTGAACAGAAGGTCGATATCAGCGATTTCGCGTAGAGCGTGCAAGCCCTCTTGACCGTTTCGAGCCGAAATAATTTGGTAACCGAGATTTTCGAGTTGTGCGGCTACATAACTTAGTACCAACTCATCGTCCTCCACCAGAAGAATCTTCTCAGAGCCTTTGGGGAGAATGGCGTGGTTCGCATAGGACCTTACCTCTTTCTTGGCTTGAATGGCCTTCGGGAGGTACATCTTCACCGTCGTCCCCTGGCCGGGTTTCGAGTAAATCTTGACGTGCCCGTTCGATTGTTTGGCAAAACCAAAGACCATACTGAGACCCAAACCGCTCCCCTTCCCAACCTCCTTGGTCGTAAAGAACGGCTCAAAGGCGCGCGTGAGGACGTGGGATTCCATCCCAATCCCCGTGTCAGAGATGGCCATTATCACATATTGACCGGGAGAAATGTCCGCGTTCCAATCCACATCATCTTTACCGATTGAGATATTTCTAGTTTCAATCATCAGGCGCCCGCCGAGGGGCATCGCATCGCGCGCATTAATGCAAAGGTTTAGGATGGCGGTCGCAAGCTGGGAAGGATCGACGAGCGCATTCCAGAGGCCGGCTGATTGGATGAATTCGACTTCTATGTTTTCGGAAAGTGCCCTCCGTAACAGACCGTCGATATCCTTCAGGAGTAAATTGAGATCGACGGCTTGCGGCTCGAGAGCCTGCCGGCGCGCGAAGGCGAGCAGCCGGTGAATAAGGTCAGCCCCTTTTTGAGCGGCCGCTGACGTCATTTCCGCAAGGCGACGAAGGCTCTCATCCTCGCTCAGCCGTTCGGCGAGAACCTCTGCATTGCCCAGTATGACGGTTAGAAGATTGTTGAAGTCATGCGCTACACCCCCCGTCAACTGCCCCACTGCCTCAAGCTTTTGGGCTTGCCTTAGTTGCTCCTCGACTGCGAGGCGCCTTGTGATGTCCGAGTTGATCGAAAGGATGGATCGCGGACTACCATCCCCATCACGCATCAGCGAACAGCGGACCTCTACGGCAATGCGGCTCCCATCCTTGCGCTTTTGCGCGATCTCCCCACTCCAGTCTCCCGTTGCCACGACGGCGGCAACATAAGTGAGTAGGTCGAGCTCATCGCAATACAGCAATTGTCCAAGCGATTGGCCCACTGCTTCTTCCGCCGTCCACCCGTAGATTCGCTCTGCACCCTTATTCCAGAACAGAATTCTCTGGTCGATATCATGAACGATAATCGCATCCCGAGCCATGTCGAGAAGAGCCGCCTGCTGTGCAAGCTTATCTTCGGCTTCTTTACGCGCCGAAACGTCAGTCATTCCACCGACACATCGAACCGGTTTTCTCTGACGATCGTAGATGATATATGCAGAATCCTCGACGTGCGCGATCGAGCCATCTCCCCGAAAGAATCTGTACTGATCCTCCCAGTTTTGTTCCTTGGAATCCATAGCCTCTTGCGTGGAGCCTAATACGCGCTCTAGATCGTCCGGATGGACACGCATCTTCCAGAATTCAAGATTCCGGCGACTTTCTTCGGGCGAGTGGCCAAACACAGTCTTGAGGCCTTCGCTCCACCAGAGGTTACCCGTGATAACATTCCAATCCCAGATTACGTCTGTGGTTACGCTTGAAACTGCCCGGAACAGTTCCTCGCTCTCGCGAGTCTTCTGTTCAGCGGCAAGACGCTCGGTGACATCCTGGGCCATGATCAACCTCGCATTTCGCCCTTCAAATTCGAAGGCATGGGACGAGATCTCTGCAAAGATAATCCGGCCATCCTTAAGTCGATGGCGCCAAACGCCGGACTCCTCGATGCCGCGGGGCCCCTGGGTTGCACTTTCCAACAGGGCAGGCACATCTTCGGGGGGACGAATGTCCCTGATGGTCATCTTGGAGAAATCCTGCCGAGAGTACCCATAGAGGGCGACGGCAGCGTCATTTACCATCAAGAATTGCAGCGTCTCAACGTTGTAAACCCACATCGCTTGTGGGTGGGAATCGAATAGTTGCACACAGTCAGATTCACTTTGACGCGGCGCCTTGAAGGGATCATTTGTCATTGTCGTTGGCTGTATCATCGCGATCACTGAAAACCAAGACGATCCTGTTCCGCGACCGACGGGCAAGGCTTGTGCGAGATGGCGTCCATCGCCGGTTTCTCCGTCAGCTCGACGCATCATTTCCGCGCGACCAGGTGCAAACGCCCTGGTATGGCACCCACATTGCAATCAAGATGCGAAGCGCCGTTGGAAGGTAGCTTCCCGCGCTCCTCTTCTCTCGATCGAGGGGAACGAGGCCTTGCGATCAATTGCGTGGAGAGCGTCCCACCGCGCGCGGTCGATATCCTCGCGCTCGCTTCTGGCGCATAATGTCGAGAAAGAGATCGACGGCCTCTTCTTCCCGCTCGAACAGGTGGACCTTGCTCTGCCCTCTTTTGCCGATCCGACCCCATGTCCGCTTGAGGCAGGTTGTGCCGAACAACGTGCCGGAAATCTCCATCACGTAGTAGCGTGCCATGTTCTTGGTGGCATCTGTCCGTTCGACATAAAGATGATAAGGCTGAGCAATCATGCCCGCAGAATCCGAAAATTCGGCGCTAGCGTCCAACGAGACTTATGAATCGGTCATGGTGGTTCGATTCATAACGATGATGGGTGCGAAAGCGTGCTGATGAAGGATTGCGACCGGAGCCCGTAAGGGCTCCGCCTCTTCGGGTGACGATGCTCTCGCGAGCTCCAGGTCCGCTCCAATCACTAAATTTCTGTCCTACGTCTTCGGAACCATTGAGCTTTTCCTGATGAAAGGTGACGGCGATGGAAGAGCAATCCGCCACCGAATGCGCTGAACGGGGAGATTGCCGAGCTCATCAAGGATCAAGAGGATCGGAATGGACAAGAAGGGGCGATTGGCCGGAGCGCCGCCGCGCCTTCTCCTGCTTGATCGCGTTGACGAGATCGACGGTCTAGAAGGGGCGAGGCGTGCGGCCTTAGGCAACAGACCTGACCTCCGGTTCGGCCGTCTCGGCTGCGACAGGCAGCCTCGAAGGCAGGCGATGCCTGTTCAGTTAGTTCGCCCCCACCAGCAGGTCGACTCCGTCAACCTTGATGAAACGGCGCAGTAAGCCCATGTGGGCCGCCACACCGCTCGAATCGTAGGCGATTGCACGAAGCTCAGGTCTTGCGCCGGCCCAGCTTCGACCACCATCGAACGGCTTTGCATTATAGGCCCCGGTCGGTCCATAGGTTTTTCGGAAGAACTCGGCGAGTTCGACATGGTCGGAGAGTTGCAACTCTTTTTCCCAGCACAGTTTCCATCGCACCTTAGAGCGCATGCAAAGACCTCTTTTTTTGCTGTTGACTGGAGTTCTGTGATGTTTACCGCTCGCTTCAAAGAAGCAGTTGGATCACCGAGTAGGCGCCACCCAATGCCTTGAACCTTCCCGCGCTAAGGCGATGACGTTCGTCCTTAATGTGGATCGCACCAACCCCAATCTGCTCCGCCAGTCCAGGCAGACGCCACGAGCGCTCGCTCACGCCCACACGCGGCAGTTCCAGCACGATTTCATATCGTTTCTGAGCGAAAACTATACGACCGATGTCTCGTTAGGCCCGCTTGCCGCGGCGCAATAGCAATGTCCCTGCCCGAAAAGATCGGCTTCATCGGAACCTGCGCTATCATCGATGCCATGGCGTGCCTCAAGCGCGCCACCTCCAGCTCGAGTTCATCGAGGAGGCCGGTCACCTTGCGATATTCGTCACAATGCTTGTTGAAGCGTGCGTCCGTCGCCATCAGCGTGCGCACGGTTTCTTCATTCTCGGAAAACCTCGCCAGCAACAATCCGTTCAACCATCCTGTTGGTTCCCTGCTTCTGCGTCCCTTGCGGTATTCCTGCACGCGCGGTCGTCACTGCGTCGGCCAGCGTTCTCTTGAAGCGCACCCGCGGCGGTCGCATGCCGTGTATCAGAAGCACGCGCCGGACTGCCGATGATGCACCGCCAATGTGAACGGCGGCGCCTTGGTGATAAGCCTTGCGCACAAAGCCTTCAATAGTGGCGGCGCCGGTCGAGTCGAGAATCGGCACGCCTGAGAAATCAATGACATAGGCTTTGGGTTGCTCACCGATGCGATCCAGCGCGGCCCCGACCCCCGCCGCCGCACCGAAGAAGAATGCCCCGGATATCCGGCAGACGACGATGTCCGGATCGGTTGCCAGATCCGCCTCGTAAGGCTCGCGTCCGTTGCCATTCATCGTGTCGGGCTTGTCTAGTTCCGCGACCGGCCATGTGTGCTCGACTTCGACGGCCTCCGCCATGCGGTGCAGGAAAAGCAGCGTCCCCAATGCAAAGCCGACCAGAATCCCCTCGGTCAGGTCACGAAACACAACCAGCAAGAAGGTGATCAGCAGCACGACAGCATCGCCTCGCGAGGCGCGCACGAGCGTCGCGAACTCGTGCTTTTCCACCATGTTCCAGGCCACGACAGCCAGCACCGCTGCCAATGCCGCCAGCGGGACGTAAGCGGCAAGCGGCGCGGCGATGAGCATGAACAGCAGCAGAAAGACCGAATGAAGCATTCCTGATATCGGCCCGCGCGCGCCGGAGCGGACGTTGGTTGCTGTGCGGGCGATGTTGCCGGTCACGCAGAAACCGCCAAAGAGCGGAGCGGCGATGTTGGCCACGCCTTGGGCCACCAGCTCGCAGTTGGAACGATGCCGCCGGCCGCTCATTGAGTCCGCCACGACCGCCGAGAGCAGGCTCTCGATGCAGCCGAGCAGCGCAAAGGAAAACGCGGAGGGGAGGACTTCGACCACTTTCGCCCAGGAGAGCGGCGGTAGCTGCGGCATTGGAAGCGACTGTGGAATGCCGCCAAAGCGGGTGCCGACAGTTTCGACGGGCAAGCCGAGCACGGCGGACGCGCTGGCTGCGGCCGCCACCGCGATGATGAAAGCGGGCCAGTGCGCGCGGAACCGGCGTACGACGACGATGATGCCGATCGTCAGGGCCGCGACGACAATTGCTGAGATGTTGAACGTCGCCAAAGCGCTGCCGATCGCCAGAAGCTTCGGCAGCAGCGGCCCGGGCTCCTGGTCGAGCGTAAGGCCGAGCAATTCCTTGAGCTGACTTGCAAAAATGATGATCGCGATGCCGGAAGTGAACCCGACCGTCACCGGATAGGGAATGTACTTGATAAACGTCCCGAGCCGCAGCAATCCGATCGCCATCAGCATCACTCCCGAGATCATCGTCGCCAGGAGAAGGCCGTCGAGCCCGTGCTGCGCCACAGTCGCGGACACGAGCACGATGAACGCGCCGGCCGGTCCGGCAATCTGAAAGCGGCTGCCACCAAGCACGGATACGATGAAGCCACCGATGATTGACGTGTAGAGCCCGCGATCGGGCGTGACGCCGGAGGCGATCGCGATCGCCATCGACAGCGGCAGTGCGACGATGGCGACAGTCAGACCGGAAATGGCATCAGCTTTTAGATCCGCGAGGCCGTAGCGCTCGTGGAGAACAGTGACAAGTTTGGGCGTAAACATGTCAACAAAGCTGGGTTCAACTGTTCGAGCGGCCATGACCAACCTTTCGCTTGCCACAACAGAGGCGGATCGTCGGCCACCAGGCGGTCGGCGCCGCTACACGGAAAACCTTAGATTCAGCCCGAGTTCACAGAGTGTTTGAGGCGAACCCCGCGCCCGCCATCGCCGCTGACGGCATGCTCGCCAATCAGCTCGATGCCGGCGCGGTCGAGCGCCTCGACCACCTTGACCAAGGAATCGATCACTCCCCGCACATTCCCGGCGCTCGCCTCCATGCGCTGGATAGTTGGCACAGAAACGCCAGCCATCGCTGCCATGGTTTTCTGGTCGATGTCGAGAAGGGCGCGGGCGGCACGAAGCTGGGCAGCGGTGATCATCTGAGCGTTCATGTTCATTTATGAGAAGTAATGTTGCTAACGTTATCACTGACTGGAAAAACATCAACATACATGGAATAGATCTCGGTTGAACACCTGACATGGGAAGCGCCGGCAATTGCGATGTCCGCATGACACAACGCTATAGATCCAGCCAGAAGCCTTATGGCACTTGGCCGTCATTGATTACCGGGGCTGCGCGGCCCGCCGATACGGGCAGTCGAACGATTGTCGGGTTGATCAGAGATGGGTCGAAAAGCGAATTGCACTAAGCGGGGCCGTTGACGCCTAACCGGCACCATCCTTTGTTAGCTCTGAGATCAGCCGCCGCTCAAAAATGTGCGATCCCCTAAATATACGTGAAGATCAGTTCGCCGGCCGCCGAGGAGGTGTCGATCGTATCCTCGAGGCCGAGAAGGTCGATCTTCCGCTCGTCACCTTATCCTTTGGGATCGTGCCGCGAAGACAACCGACCGGAAAACCTCTCAACCTATCTGGAAAACAGCAAGCGGCGTGACAGCGTTCAGGCTTCGTCCTACCTCGGCATTTGTTTAGCGCGAAATCGGCGCTATGCCCGCTCTTGAGATATGTCAAATATTCCAGCGGCTGAACGCCATATATTTTGCTCAAGGGACCTGGAGGTCAGTGAGGCAATCTCGCCGCGCTCGGTGCAATTGCCAGGAGTTAGGAGTTTTGCAATGGGTTCGTTCAGCGCATGGCATTGGCTGATTGTAATGGTGATCGTTCTGCTGCTCTTCGGCCGCGGCAAGATCCCAACATTGATGGGTGACGTCGCACAGGGGATCAAAGCTTTCAAGAAGGGGATCTCAGAGGAGCACAAAGTCTCTTCTGACCCTGACGAGATAGCCCAAAGCAAGATTGAGCGATGAGGGCGAGTACCTGGCGAACACCCGTATTTACCCAAGGATCCGGCGGCCGGTCCTTTTCACAGAGCCAGCCCGGGCAAAGGTCATCTCTTCGGAAAGGACAGTATTTGACTCGTCCAGGAGCGCGCGCCAAATGCGGTTGCCGATCCTGAGGCTTAGCCGCCGCAGCCCCGAATCGTCGCCCTCTCCAATTTCCACAGTACTTGCAACCAAACCCATCTGCAGATTTCGCTTGAACTCGGCTCTAGAGAGGCCGAATCGCGTGGAGAGCTCCGTGGGATCCAGAACAAAGTCACCATTGTCGTCGCGCGTTATCTGCATACTGGATCCTCTTTCCGCAGCCTCGTCATGATAGCATCTCTAGACGCCGCACCACAGACAGGCAGTGAATAAGTTCGCCCGCGAACTTCTGAGCCAGATCACGCCCCGCCTGATCTTTGCAGCTCTCCGCAATGTCGAGATAACAGTCAAGCAGAAGCTCGCTCAATCCGGGAAGGTTCGGCGCCTCGCCGTTTCGTGGCATGGCAACCGTCATTGGACCCGCGAAAGGCCAGAACCGGACAGCGCCAGCACGTGCCCGTGCCTGACGCGCGAGCACAATGACTTCAGCAATGTCGGCCGCCTCCACTGTCGAAAACTGCCCGTCCAGGGCACCGGTCAGCCGTTCCTCCAAAAACGCGATGCTTTTGACGACGGTCGCCTCCGAGCGCCTCAGAGCGTGGAACGCACGACGTCGTTCCTGGCGAAGCGTGGCGACATGTCCGAGCTCTTCCCGTGCCATGCGCTCGGCGGCTGATCGCATCTCCGGCGTCGGCGCGTGGGCAGCAACATAGGTCCAGAAAACGAAGGCGCGTTCCTCATTGCGTACCGCAATCGAGAACGCCCGATAGGCGCTCAGCATTTGCGGCGCGACAATACCCGCACCCTCATCGTCAAAGAGTCCGTGCTGATCCGGGAGAGGCGCCGTCTCGAAGGGAATACCCGTTTGAGCCGACCATTGCTCGATCATGCCGAGATGGCCCTGCTCCTCGGCGGCAAGCCTGTCAAAAACGGAAGCAAGCTCGGCTTTTCCATCCTTGAGCATGCGTTCGGACAATGCTTGGTAGCCGGCAACCGCTTCCTGCTCCATCGACCGCGCGGTCGTCAGCAGATCCAACATCGATTGGATGGGTCTTGGCTCGGCGCTCAATCTCTGCATGGGCATATCCTCCTGTTGCGTCTCAAAAGCGCCCTGCGGCGGCTGTCGTCGCAACTGCATTAGCAGGAGAGAAAATCCAAGAGTTTGACCTTGATCAAAGAATGATGCCGTCAGGCAACTAGGTTGCTGCCAACTGATCACCGAGATTCTGCAGGCAGCAACGGCACCATGTCTTTTCCGATTTTCAGATGGTCCCACCAGCGCATCGTCCGAGGGCTGATTTACCTGTGTCTGGCTCTTCTTTCTGCCGTGCCGGCTTTTTGCGGCGACCAGTTGTCGGCCTATTTGCCGAATGTGCAGCCGTCGGAGCTCTTTGCAGGAGCCGATCGTTTCGGCGCCCTCCAGGGAGAGCCGCCGATCGCGCCGGTATTCCGCGGCAACGATATGGTGGGCTACGCCTACCTCAATTCCGACTTCACGGCATCGACGGGTTATTCCGGCAAACCGATCCACATCATCGTCGGCATCGATCCGGCCGGTGTCGTCAAAGGCATCAAGCTCATCGATCATAAGGAGCCGATCGTCCTGATCGGCATACCACAGGCGAGGGTCGTCGCCGCCTTGAATTCGATTATTGGCAAGGATCTCGGGCGTGTGGCGGCAGGGCAAGAAAGGCCGCCTCAGGTCGATATCGTCAGCGGCGCCACCGTCACCGTCCTGGTGATGGGCGACAGTGTCGTGCGATCGGCCGTCAAACTCATCCGCAGTCGCCGGCTTGATGGCAGTGTGTCGCAAGGTGCCGCGCTCACAGTCGCCGATACACGGAAAGTCGATGAAGCAAAGACCGGGACCCATAACTGGCAGACTTTGATCGGCGATGGATCTGTGCGCAGTCTGCGGCTTACGGTGGGCGAAGTTTCGCAGGCCTTTCTGGCCGCGAAACGACCAGAAGCTGCCGCGCATCCTGAAGATCCAAAGCCGGAAAACCGTTTCATCGACCTTTTCATCGCGCCAGTCAGCGTTCCTGCGATCGGCCGCAGCCTGCTCGGCGACACAGTCTACCAGCGCTTGCGTGGCAAGCTAAAACCCGACCAGTCCGCGCTGATCGTTGCCGGCGACGGTGCCTATTCCTTCAAGGGTTCAGGTTATGTC
>NZ_JABEPH010000575.1:0-2398 GCF_013004495.1 Rhizobium sp. SEMIA 4085 | reverse complement strand
CGCTGCCGGTGCCGTGGCTAGCCTGGAAATGAATGTCTCGCTCAGACGCCGTGCCGTCCTGGCGGCCTGGTTTCTCTCCGTGGGCCTGCTTCCCCGGCACATGGCAAAGGCTCTCTTGTCGTGGAAGCTTGTCGCCTCTTCGAGACCTGCCTTCCTGTTGCGACTGTCGAAAACCATTCGCCATGCCATGGGCTAGCTGCGGAACGAGCAGCCAAACCCTCACAGAACTGGCAATGAGATCCGCAAGGCTAGATGCTACGACCGGTAGGATCGGCGGTCGTGGCGGCTGCCGGCACGCGAATCATGATTAACCCGGCCCGGCTACGAAGTCCGACCGATGCGACGATACCGGAAATTGTCGGCGCTGGACGAAGGAGCGGAATTGGCTTGGCTGATCAGCATTGCCATACGGCTATGAAGGGGTGACTTGACGCAAGCGGGGTCCGCCGCTGCGGCACCGCCCGCTATTGCCATTGCCTGGCATCTGCCCCCGCCCCAATCGATGTCACGCCGCGCGCAGCTCCTGCAAGGTTCAAGCATCCAGTCGTCGCCGCGAAACGCATTGAAAGCCGGAGAATCAAGCCAGATATCCGTCAGGCTCCATTGTCCGAACCGTTCGAAATGCAAGGACGAGATGGTTGCAGCCGCGTGGCAGGGAAGTGCCGTGCCATCCGGGGCGACCATGAACGCATCACGCGCCCAGCCGCCCATACAGGGCTTCGGATAGACCGCGAAATAATCGGGAGCGACGAAGTCGATCGCGAGAACTCCCTGCAGCCGCGACTGGGCTTCTTCGACAATCTCCACTTGGCGCTCCACCGCGGCGCGATCGGGCATCAGGGCATTGCGGTTAAGAAGAGCCCAGCCTCCGTACTGCACGTTGGCGATCTCCAATCTCTCTGCCCCAAGCGAAAGGGCAAGTTCGATGAAAGCCGGCACTTCCTCTATGTTATGGCGATGGATCGGAGCATTGATCGTCAGCGGCAGGCCGAGCTCCACGACCCGCTTTGCAGTCTCAAGTTTCTTCTCGTGCGCGCCACGGTGATTGCCGATTTTCTCGGTCGTCGGCGCGTTTGCACCCTGAATGCTTAACTGCACATGATCGAGACCCGCCTCCTGCAGCGCCTCGAGCCGCCCTTCCGCTATCCCGACCCCGGCCGTAATGAGATTGGTGTAGACGCCACGTCTCGTCAGACAGCCTACAAGCTGCTCGAGATCCGGCCTAACGGTCGGCTCTCCACCGGACAGATGAACCTGTAGGACCCCAAGGTCGGCTGCCTCTTCGAAGAGAGCCAGCCATGCGTCTGTCGAAAGCTCCCTGTCCGCCTTCAACAATTCGAGCGGATTGGAGCAGTAGACGCATTGCAGGGGACAGCGATGCGTAAGCTCGGCCAGCATGCTGATTGGCGGCAGAAGTCTTTCATTCATAGCGTCACCAGAAATCTGTCTGACCATTCCTGCAGGAATTCTTCGACATCGGGAGCAATGTCCTGGCGAGGCGCATCGTATTGCCCCGCAAGCTCATCGATGATTTGCGGCACCGTGTGCTGGCCATCACACAGTCTCAGGATATCAAGACTGACCTCATCCGGCCAGAAAACCTTTTCCGGCGACAAGACCGCCCAGGCGCTGCGCACCGGATCAAACTGCAGCCGGACGTGACGCTTCAGATGCGGCTTTGACTGCGCGGACAAAACGGTCCGCTGGCGACGGGTCTGCATCATCTTGCCTCCGGCACGAAGGCGCCCGGCGGAATGTTGCCACCGTCTCGATAGGCATAGTCGAGTGCATCGAGCATTGCCCACAAGATATCGCATTTGAAAATGAGGGCATTTATGACCTCCTGCTGCTTTCCCGGTTCCGTCGCGTGCGCAAGGACATAGGCGAGCGCAAAGTCAGAATCGCGTGGCGCCTGCTTCAGCCTCGGTGTGAAATAAGCCAGGATATCTTCGCTCACATAGCTGTATTTTGCCAGCATGGCCGGAACGCGCTCGCCGATGATCACAGGGGCGAACAATTCCGTCAGGGACGAGGCGACGGCTTCCAAAAGGCTGCGATTGGTACAGAAAGACAGATAAGCTCCTACGGCAAAGCGGGTCGCGGGCAGAGCACGGCGCTCGCTCTTCACCAGCTCCTCGTTAAGCCCCAGCCCGCTTGCCAGCTTGAGCCAACGAGCGATGCCGCCGTCCCAACCGGTTACCCCATCATGATCTTCGATCCTTCGGCGCCATTCCGCGCGTAATTCCGGGTCCTCCGCACGGCTGACGATCATTGCGTCCTTGCGCGGGATCATCGCCTGATAACAGTACCGGTTGAGCGCCCATGCCTGAAGCTCGGCCTTGGTCAATGCGCCTGCCATCATTCGGTGGTGGAAAGGGTGCTTGTTGTGGTATCGCTC
>NZ_JABEPH010000574.1:0-2434 GCF_013004495.1 Rhizobium sp. SEMIA 4085 | reverse complement strand
GACGAGCCGCTAAGAGAGGCACTGGTTTACAGCGGAGTGGCAGGTGCTGGCATCGCAAATATTGGGGCAGCAGGAAACACCGGCGAAGTCTATGCACTGACTCCGCAAGAAAACCACCGCGTCGATGAAGCGGCGGTTTCCGGCGTTGAGAACAAGGCACCGGTGACTGCGGCGATCGGCATGTCGCTGCGCGAAGCAATCGGGATGGCGAAGGATGCCGCCAGGATCGGCGCATCCGCGGTGATGTCGCACCAGCCTGTCGATCCCTTTGCCGCACCGTCGGCTCAGATCGACTATTTCTGCAATCTTGCGGACGCTTCGCCTTTGCCGCTGGTTGCCTATGTGCGGGCGGATGGCTTCAATGTCGATGACATGGTCCGTCTTGCCGGTCACGGCAACATTGCCGGCATTAAGTTCGCGACGCCGGATCTGATGCTGCTTTCGAGGGCCATTGCGGCGTCCGATCCGGCGGGGGCGCTGTTCGTCTGCGGTCTTGCGGAGAGCTGGGCGCTGTCGTTCACTGCCGCTGGCGCACGTGGCTTCACATCCGGCCTTGTCAATGTTGCCCCGCAATTGTCCCTCGCCGTCCACGATGCGCTCTCCAAGGGCGATTTCGCTGCTGCACGCGCCATCATCAACCGCCTCGAACCGTTCGAACGCATGCGCACGAAATTCCGCAATGGCGCGAATGTGACGGTCGTGAAGGAGGCTGTGACCCATTCCGGCCTCGACGTCGGGCCCGTGCGCGTGCCGGGACTGCCACTCCTCGATCAAACGGATCGCGAAGAATTGTTTCGCTTGCTTCAAGGGTGGGAGGCTGCAGGCGACATCCACGGGCATGGAGATCTGCGGCCTTCCCGCTAAGGCGGCGGGCCGAGTTCGACACTAATTCAGGCAGGCAAGAGGCGCTGATCCACTGCGCCACGAGATTGGGAGGTCTTGAGATGCTGAAGAACTTACTGACGACGATCGCACTGGCCGGTGCTTTGGTCACGGCCCAGCCGTCTTTTGCGGCGTCACCGCCGAACATGCTGGTGATCGGTACTAATCTCACCGGTATTCGTACGCTCGATCCGGCGCAGAACAATGCGCGCACGGTATCCGAGCTGATCTCCAACCTTTATGACAATCTCGTCCAGTTGTCGCCGGATGATCTTAAGACGCTGAAGCCGATGCTTGCCACAAAATGGACTGTCTCGGAAGACGGCAGGCTCATTACGCTAACCTTGCGTGACGATGCGGTCTTCCAAAGCGGCAATGCGGTCACGGCCGACGACGCCGCATGGTCCATCCAGCGCGTCATCAAGATGGGGCAAGTCGGCTCCACTGATGTCGCGCTTTGGGGTTTCACGCCCGAAAACGTGGACAAGCTCGTCCGGGCCAAGGACGGGCACACGCTGGAGATCGAACTGCCACACGCCGTCAATACCGATCTTGTGCTTTATTCTCTCGCTGGCTCTTCGATCGGCATCATCGACAAGAAGACGGCGTTGTCGCATGAGGCGAACGGCGATCTCGGGGCAGCGTGGCTGTCGGCCCACTCGGCAGGAAGTGGACCGTTCACCCTTGCGCAATGGCGGCCAAACGACGTGGCAATCTTCAATGCGCAGAAGAACTATTGGGCTGGCCCGCCGGCCATGGCACGGGTCGTCGCACGCCACATTCCGGAATCCGGCAATCTCCGGCTCCAGCTCGAAGCCGGCGACGTCGATGTCGGGCAATACCTCGCAAGCGGCGACCTTGACGCCTTGGCCAATAACAAAGAGATGGTGATCGATAGCGTTCCGGGCCTCGGCTTCTACTATATCGCTCTCAATCAAAAGGATCCGGACCTGCAGAAGCCCAAGGTCCGCGAAGCGTTTCAGCATGCTTTCGACTGGAAGGCGATCTCCGGCAATATAATGCGTTATACCGGCTTTCCATGGCAGTCGATGATCCCTCGCGGCATGATTGGAGCACCAGAGGACGCGACGTCCCGCCACGAGTATGATCCCGCCAAGGCCAAGCAATTGCTGGCCGAGGCGGGATCCCCGAATGGCTTGAAGAAAGGGCTCCACCCGTCGGGAGCCGCGACCTTGCCCTTCGCCGAAGCGCTGCAGGCGAGCGCCCGTGCCGCCGGTCTTGATCTCAATCTCGTGCCGGGCGAATTCACGCCCGCATTTCGCGAACGGAAATATGAAATCCTCCTCGGCAATTCGGGTGCCCGGCTGCCGGATCCTTTCGCGGTTGCCACCCAGTAC
This sequence comes from Rhizobium sp. SEMIA 4085, assembly GCF_013004495.1. Classification (NCBI taxonomy): domain Bacteria; kingdom Pseudomonadati; phylum Pseudomonadota; class Alphaproteobacteria; order Hyphomicrobiales; family Rhizobiaceae; genus Rhizobium; species Rhizobium sp. SEMIA 4085. The sequence goes on along the minus strand of NZ_JABEPH010000574.1, from coordinate 194 downwards.
GCCTATAATCCCGACAACAGCGACGAGGCGCGTCTCGGCAGCTATTATCTCTGGCGAGCGGGGATGAAGGTGGACGAACTCAATACTCTCGTCGATCAGTCCATGAAAGAACCTGATACGGGCAAGCGCACGGAAATCTTCCAGAAGATGGAAGGCAGCGACAGCGGCATGGACGCCCCGGTCGTCATCTGCTT
>NZ_JABEPH010000573.1:0-2435 GCF_013004495.1 Rhizobium sp. SEMIA 4085 | reverse complement strand
ATCCGGGTCAGGCAGATCGTCGATCGAACGAATGAGCCTTATTCCGCGTCCCTGCGATCCAAAGAGAGGTTTCAGCACCAGGAGGCCATGGGGCACCTCGCGCTTGACGAGGGTCCTGGCATTGGCGGGACCTTCCACTGCGAAGGTTTCCGGTGTTGGCACTCCGGCAGCCGCAAGAAGAAACGTCGTCGTCGATTTGTCGACGCATCGCTCGATTGCTTTGGCGGAGTTCCAGACCGGCACGCCAAGTCGGGTCAGCGCGTGCAAGATGCCGAGACGGCGTGTGATCGCTTCGAAGCTGCCGCCGGAGATGGAGCGGACGATCACACCGGCCGGAAGGGCTCCGTCAAGCATCGGGATGGCAATGCCTGATGGATACCGGGTATCGAACGCGATATCGGCAAGCGGGCAGAAGATCGTCTCCGCGCCGAGTTTTCCGAAGGCGCGACGCAACTGTCTCACCTGGCGGTCTGGTTTGTCGGAAAGAATGAGAATTTTGTCTGAAATCACCGTCTGTTCAACCAAGGGATTGCTCCAGCATATCTCTGTTCCATTCACCGGCGCGGAAGGTGTCGCCTGTCTCGACAGCCGTAACGATCACTTCGGCCGGGCTGAAGAGATGCGGATCAATCGCGTAGAAATCGCCATTGAATTTCTCGAAGATTTCCGCAAAAGGCTGCCCGTAGTCACGCGACCTGCAGCTCGGCAGCTCTTCGGCGAGCGCGCGCGCGTCGGCCGCGCTGCCTAGAACGAACAACTGCACCAATCCGCCATAGATGATGGCATCGTTCGTCCGCCCCATGGCCTGCAGGAAGTCCGGATGAGGCGCGGGGACCGGCGCGCATCCCGTGCCGTCGACAATCGCGTCCAACGGAAATTTGAGGCTGTGGGCCTTGTGAAGAGCGACCTCCAGTGAGCGCCCGATAATCTGAACGGAGCCTGCAAGGCTTTGCGTCGGCGCGTAGATGAAGGTCAAAGCGTCAGGGCCTAGTCCTGTCGCCTTTGATACCTTTTCGACAACGGCTGGCGGTGGGGCCTTGCTCGTTTCAAGAAGCAGAACTGACGTCGAAGCATCGGTTTCGCTATAGGTAGTTTCCTCGAAAAGCGGCTCCACGCGCGCCAAGAGACGCGCAGGGCCCGAGCCCATGGCGAAATATTTCTCATGCGAAAGCCGCCAACCCGCATACTGGCTGCCCAGGCAGGCAAGAACCGGTTGCGAGGAATGGACGGTAACGCTCAACGGCCATTTTCGGTTATGACGATCGAGCGCCAGCGACACCGTTCCCAGACCACCCATGCAGATTTCTGCCATCCGCAAACCCACTTCGAGGCCTCCGGGGCTTGCCGCGCCGGCGTCGATGAGATGTTCTCCAAGAGAGCCGCGGCCATATGCGACGCCAAATCTTTCGTCGTCGGCAATGATCTGATCGATGATCCGTTGCGCATTCCTGTTCAGATGGGCCATTCCGTTCTTCATTGGAATTCCTCCTTCCAATGCTGCGCTACTTGGTTGACACGACGTTTGACAGCGCGCTCTGCTGCGGAGGCGGATCGGGCATGCGCCAACACAGTGCAAACCGGATCGCCGGGGCCGAGCGCCGAACCCGGCCTTTGATGGTCGGCCGTCAGGTTCGGCCATTTGACATCGGGGAAACAGGAGATGGAACGAGACGTGTAGGCAATCGCCGCAGCCGCAGCCCCGCGATAGACTGGCACCTCGATCCTTTCCCCGCGCACGGCGCGCAAATGCTCAATGAGGAGGGGTGCGCTATCGGTGTCGAAGATATCCAGCGTTGCGCCAGGCCGTGGGTTGATTTCAATGAGATGAAGCCCCTCCGACCCATCGATGAAATCGGCGCTGCAAAGACCCACAAGGCCGCAGTGGCGCGTCAGCTTGTCGAGCCAGCAACCCATTTGCATTTTCTTTTGCCGGTCAAATCGCATGAGGCGGACGGCGCCGCCATAACGAAATGGTGACGTTGGCGAAGGCGAAGACCATTGCCGGCTGACGCCGATGATGCGGGCGGCACCATTTTGGGCCAGGAAAAGAGCCGAGATGCTGCGGCCGGACATGCGCTTTTGAAAAGAGTAGCCGGGCAGGGCAGGCCTCGTTGCGCCCGGTCTGACATGCGACCCGCCGGCGCCGCCGCCAAGCTTCGTGAGCCAGCCCTCCGGTTTTTCTGGTAACGAGAACTGGATCGGCGGATGCGGGATATCCAAGCTTCGACAAAGTTGGGACAGGTTGGCGGGGTCCTTGATCGCGCGCACGGTGTCGGCGCTGTTGCCGGCAAGCGGAAACACTCGACCGAGTGCGTCGATGACCTCGGGCTGACGTTCGAAGCCGGAGCCGTAGAGCAATGCGGCCGGTTTCTCGTCGCCCATAAGGCGTGACAATATGCCTATGATTTTCTCGCAGTCTATTCCCTGGCTTATAC
>NZ_JABEPH010000572.1:0-2258 GCF_013004495.1 Rhizobium sp. SEMIA 4085 | reverse complement strand
AGCACCTATCCCGAAGCGGCCATGAAGCTCCCGGATGTAGGCTATATGCGGGCGCTCTCGCCGGAAGGCATCCTTGCCGTCAACCCGACCGCGATCATCGCTGTCGAAGGATCGGGTCCGCCCGAAGCGCTGACCGTCCTCAAGAACGCCAGCGTGCCGTTCGAGACGGTCCCGAATACCTACGATCGCGCAGGGATCCTGACAAAGATCGATAAGATCGGCACACTGCTTGCCGTACCCGACAAGGCCAGGGCGCTGGAAACCAAGGTCGGCGCCGATCTGGATGCCGCGATCGCCGATGCCGGCAAGCGGTCCGAAGCGGGGCGCAAGCGCGTGCTTTTCATCCTCAGCACGCAGGGCGGCAAGATCATGGCCTCTGGCACGGGCACGGCGGCTGATGGCATCATCAAGCTCGCAGGCGCCATCAATGCCGTCGGCAGCTTCTCAGGCTACAAGCCGGTGACCGATGAGGCGATCGTCGAGGCAAAGCCCGATGTGATCCTGATGATGAACCGTCAGGGCAGTCACGCGGCCGCCAACGACGACCTCTTCAGGCAGCCGGCGCTCGCACTGACCCCCGCGGCCCAGAAGAAGGCGGTCATCCGCATGGATGGCCTGCACCTGCTCGGCTTCGGCCCGCGCACCGCAGGCGCCGTCCGCGAATTGAACGCGGCCATCTACGGGGGCTAAGATGGCTCTGCTGGACGCCATGACGGGACAGAAACGATCACTTTTTTCGATGGCCGCGCTTCGTGAGCACCGCGAGGCAGGCGATCGGGGGCGGCTGGCGCTCCTCGTGATCGGCCTGCTCGTGGTGGGTTCCGTCTTCTCGCTGCTATTTTCGGTGACGACCGGCGCCTCGGATGCCTCGATTGTCGACGTGATTGCAAACGTGGCGGGTTCGGAGGCGGCGCTCAACATGCGCGACCGGATCATCATCTTCGACATCCGGATGCCGCGCGCCATCCTCGGCTTTCTCGTCGGCGGCTCGCTCGCCGTCTCCGGCGCTGTGATGCAGGGACTGTTCCGCAATCCGCTCGCCGATCCCGGCCTCGTCGGCGTGTCGTCCGGAGCAAGCTTCGGCGCCGTCGTGATGATCGTGCTCGGCGGAACGATCGCCATGCCGTTCCTTGCGCTGCTCGGCATCTATGCCCTGCCGGTTGCAGCTTTCGGCGGTGGCCTTGTTACGACGGTGCTGCTTTATCGGATCGCAACGACCAATGGCCAGACCTCGGTCGCCACGATGCTGCTGGCAGGGATCGCGCTCGGAGCTCTGACGGGCGCGATGACAGGTCTGCTGACCTATATCGCCAACGACCAGCAGCTTCGCGATCTCACTTTCTGGTCCATGGGCTCTCTCGCAGGCGCAACCTGGATGAAGATCGCCGCCGCCGCGCCGATCATTCTGGCATCCTTCGCAGTCCTGCCCTTCATGGCGCGCGGACTGAATGCCATAACACTTGGTGAAGCGGCGGCGTTTCATATGGGCGTCCCGGTTCAGCGGCTGAAGAATACCGCAATCGTAGCCGTTGCCGCCGCAACCGGCGCATCGGTTGCCGTCAGCGGTGGTATCGGTTTTGTCGGCATTGTCGTGCCACATCTGCTGCGTATGATCATCGGCCCCGACCATCGCTATTTGCTGCCAGCCTCCGCTCTCCTCGGTGGCTCGCTCTTGATCTTCGCCGACGTTCTGGCGCGCACCATCGTCGCGCCCGCCGAATTGCCGATCGGCATCATCACGGCTGCAGTCGGCGGACCCTTCTTCCTCTGGATATTGTTGCGGCAGCGCTCGCGGCTTGCGCTCTAAAAGTGAATTTCGATGATCGAACTTTCCGGAATCTCGGTCCGCCTGTCGGGCAAGACAATCGTGCATGACGTCAGCCTTACGGCGAAGGCGGGCCAATTGACGGCGATTGCCGGGCCGAACGGCTCCGGCAAGACGACCACAATGAAGGCGATCTCCGGCGAGCTTTCCTGCGACGGCTCCGTGCGCATCAACGGCGAAGAGGTCAAGACGATGCAACCCTGGCAGCTGGCTGCCCTTCGCGGTGTGCTGCCGCAGGCAAGCGCCATCTCCTTTCCCTTCACAGTGCGCGAGGTCGTGCGCATGGGACTGACGACAGGGCTGAACCTGCACCCCGAGCAGGCAGAGCAGATCGCGGCACGGGCGATCGCCGCCGTGGACCTCGGGGGCTTAGAAGGGCGGTTCTACCCGGCGCGTTCGGGCGGCGTGCAGCAGCGAGTCCGGCTAGCGCGTG
>NZ_JABEPH010000571.1:0-2443 GCF_013004495.1 Rhizobium sp. SEMIA 4085 | reverse complement strand
CCTGTGGCACGGAGATGGGGGCGTCTTGCACGCCCCCTCTTGGGTGCACCCCGACAACGCCCACCGGGGGGTCCGCCCGTGCCGTGCCGCGGGGAGGAAATTTTTTGGCGAGAGCCCCGCCGATCATCGCACCGACGACCTTGTCTACGTCGAGGTCCGATACGGGCAGGTCCGCGACCGTGCTGCCATCGCGCAGGACCATCACGCGGCTGACGATGCCGAGGAGTTCCTGGATTCGGTGAGACACATATATGAGAGCTTTGCCTGCCTGCTGAAGCTTCTTGATGATGGCGAACAGCTGTTTGCGTTCGACCTCCTCGAGCGCTTCGGTCGGCTCGTCCATGATGATGATATCGGCATTGCTGCTGATGGCTTTGGCGATCTCGATCATCTGCCGATGCGAGAGGCTGAGCTCTCGAACTGGCCTGTCGAGAGGCACGTCCACGCCTAACTCGCCCTTCAGGATACGCGAGGCGGCTGCCCGCATGGCCGAATGGTCAAGCGGCGATGCACTTGAGCGCCCGCGGCGCAGCTCCCTGCCAGCGAATATGTTTTCGGCGGCATCAAAGTCCGGAAACAGGCTCAGTTCCTGGTAGATGATCGCGATGCCTGCCCTGGACCCGTCTTTGGGATTGTTCAGATCGACCACCTTACCTCTGACAGCAATGGTGCCTTCGTCGCGTGCATATGCACCGGAGAGGATTTTCATCAGCGTCGACTTGCCTGCGCCGTTCTCGCCAACCAGGCCGAGAACCTCGCCGGGTTTGAGTACGAGGTCGATGCCATCAAGCGCCTTCGTGTTGCCGAAGCGTTTGGCGATGCCTTTCATCTCGAGCAGCGGAGCGTTTGTCATTCAGGTCGCCCTTTTTTAGTGGACGGCCCCGCGCAAGGCAGGGCCGCGTATTGTCACGTCTACTTCTGCTGAACGTAGACGTAGTCGTTCTGATCGAAGGTCTTGATGTTCTTCGCATCGTAGGTTTTGGGCGCCACGAAGATCTTCTTCGGCAGGGCGTTGCCCTTCATCGCGAACTCATCCACCGCTCGAATGATGTTGCGACCTTCTTCCTTGGCCCCGGTGTCGACCGTTGCTGCAAAGTCGCCGGTGAGGATCGCGTCGTTGGCTTCCTTCATATTTTCGTAGCCGACGATCGCCACCTTGCCGTTCAGCCCCTTAGCCTTGAGGGCCTGCAGACCGCCAAGGGCCATCTCGTCGTAGAGCGCGACGAGGACTTCGATGTCGGGGTTGGCGGTAAACATGTTTTCGGTCACCGACAGGCCCTGGGCACGAACCCAGCCAGCCGGCTGCTGAGCGACGATTTTGAAGTTGGGATGCTTCGAGATGATCTCGTTGAAGCCCTTCATGCGCTGGCTCGTATGCGGACCGGGCAGGCCCTCCAGTATCCCGAGCTTGACTTCCTTGTCGCCATAGGTGTCAACCAGCCACTGCGCCTGCGCACGACCGCCGTCACTCTGGTCGTAGCCAATATCGCTGACATAATATGGATTATCGGCGACGGGTGAGTTGAAGAGGAAGATCGGAATGCCCGCCTCGGTCGCGCGCCGGATCGAGGGGAGCAATGCGCCTTCGTTGTATAGGGCAACCGCGATCGCATCGACACCGTCGTTGATCCAGGCTTCCATTGTTCTGATCTGGTCGTCCGTGGCAGACTGGCTGCTCGGAGCCTGCACGAGAAGCTGGATAGCGCCGTCGCCACCGCGCTTGTCGATTTCTTCTTTCACGCCGGCTAGAACACGCTGATAGTAGGTGTCCATCGCCGTCGGCAGGAAACCGACCTTGAGCGGGCGGTTATCCTTTTTAACAGGTTTCACTTCCTGGCCTGTGGGCTTAATGTCCTTGTCCATCAAGATGCCAGGAAACACCTTCGAATAGTCCGCCTGCTGTGCAAGCGCTGGGCTGAAGGAAAGCGAAGCGGTGAGCCCGAGAGCAGCACCGAAGATTAACGTCCGTCTAAAAATTGTCACATGATCCTCCCTGGTGGTGACAAGACAAAGCTTTCCCATCCGCGGAACGGGTCCGCGGCGAAACTTGGCAAACTGAGATTCAAATTTTCGGCTTAAAGTCCCGGTGCGATCGTGAAGACCACCCGGATCGGGTTAGAGCCGTAGTTTAGGCACTGGTAGCTGATGCCGCCCGGCAGGAAGAAAGACTCGCCGTCACGGATGTGAAAGGTTTCGTCGGTATCCGCCAAATAGAAGGTCGCGGGGCCTTGCAGGATGTAGAAGACTGCGTCCCCTTCATGGCTGTCGGGTTCGCTCGCGCGCGGTCCAACGCCACCCACGGGGATAGTTAGCTCTCCGACGTGCATGTAATCGTTGCTGACGCAGAACTGGACAAGAACGGGATGATCGCGGCCGGAGACGATGTGCAGACGATCGCTTTTTGCGACCTTCACCAGGTCGCCCCTCTTGCGCGCCTGTGCGC
>NZ_JABEPH010000570.1:0-2457 GCF_013004495.1 Rhizobium sp. SEMIA 4085 | reverse complement strand
CGATCGCCGATGCCAAGATCAAGACTGACAAGATCGATGCGACGGTGCTGGCGCACCTGCTCAGAGCCGACCTGGTGCCGGAGGCCTGGGCACCTGGAGAGCGAGCCCGCGAGCTGCGCATCGCCCTTCGTGAGCGGATGTTTTACGTGCGGCTGCGGACGATGACAAAGAACCGCATCGTCACGGTGTTTGATCGCTATCCGGAGCAGACGGCGCAGCTGAAGAAGCTCGGCGACCTGTTCGGCAAGGCCGGCCGCCTCCAACTGGCGCAGGTCAAGGTCTCGGAGATCGACCGCATCCAGATTGACCGCGGTCTCGACTTCATCGGCGACATCGATGTGCGGATCAAGCAGTCGGAAGCGACGATCCGGGCAATGACCAAGGTTAATGGCAATGTGAAGCTGTTGAAGACGATCCCCGGCATCGGCGAGTTCTTCGCCCGGCTGATCGATGCGGAGAACGATGATGTCGGTCGATTCCGCAATCCGAAGAAGCTTGCCGCCTATGCCGGGCTGGTGCCGTCGACCTATTCCTCCGGCGGCAAGACCTTTCACGGCAAGATCATCAAGCAGGGCAACAAGTGGCTGCGCTGGGCTTTCGTCGAGGCGGGGGCACCGGCCATTGCCAGCGATGCACAGCTTCGCGCCCAATACGAGCATCTGAAGATCAGAGGAGTGAACAAGGCGCGCGTTGCCATCGCGCGCAAGCTTTTGACGATCGCCTTCCAGATCCTGCGTGACCAGCGCGCTTACGAGCTGCGCGGCGAAAGCCCCATGGAAGGCGCGTCGACGATATCCCGGTTGTCCTGATGGTCTACTAGCGAGTCCGGCAGGTCCGGGTTGCGCTCCTTGAGGAGAATGGGAAACCGGGAGCCGAACGTCACTCTGTGACCGAAGCTAACGCATCAGGTCACGCATTGGAGATTGGTTCGAGAACCGCAGGACGGCAACAACCTGTCCAGCGAAAGGAAGAGATTTAGCCGATCGGCAATAACGCTGATCAAACCATAACCCAACCCAAGGAAAAGCCGTCAGTTAAAGGCGTTTTGCCCCTTGTGTTCTTTCATTGGAGAGGACCATGAGTATGGACAATACCTCACACCCCGATAGACCGAAACGAATGGCCGGCGCTATGGAGGCGACCATTGACGTATATGAGGCAGTCACAAGCCGCCGGGCGGTGCGCGCATTCAAGGACGAGCCTGTGTCGAGGGAGGTGCTTGAGCGCGTGCTGTCCGCCGCAGCTTGGTCGCCGTCCGGATCAAACATCCAGCCGTGGAACACCTACGTGCTGACGGGCGCGCCGCTGGCCGAGCTCAAGACGAACGCCGTCGAGCGCGTGGCTCATGGCGACCCTTGGGACAAGCGGCAGTACAAGATGTACCCGACCGAGCTGAAGTCTCCGTACGCGGAGCGCCGATCCGCCTTCGGCAAGGAGCGCTACAGTGCGCTTGGCATTGCGCGCGAAGACTGGGAGGCGCGGCAGCGGGCAGCCATCGCCAACTGGAACTGTTTCGGCGCGCCCGCCGCCCTGTTTTGCTACATCGACCGTGACTTGGGCCGGCCCCAATGGGCCGATGTCGGCATGTATCTGCAGACCATCATGCTGCTACTCCGCGCCGAAGGACTGCACAGTGTCACGCAGATGGCGTGGTCGCAGGTTCGCGAGACGGTCGCAGAGGTCCTGTCACCCCCGGAGGAGCTCATCCTCTTCTGCGGCATGTCGATCGGGTACGAGGACCCCGCGGTAAGTTTTCCCCGTACGGGCCGCGCCCCGCTCGCCGAGACGGTCACGTTCGTCGGCGGTTAGTTACTTGGGCTCAAAAGGACAAGAGACCCTTCTATGAATCTTAGGTATGATACTTCCTTTGGCATGCGTGATATTGGAGAACGCCATGACCACACATAAAGTAGGCTATTTCATCGGCAGCCTCGCCAAGGCCTCGATCAATCGCAAGCTCGCCAAGGCGTTGGTGCGGTTTGCCCCGCCCGAACTTGAAATGTCGGAGATATCCTTCAAGGACCTGCCGCTCTACAGCTACGACTATGACGCCGACTACCCGCCGGCTGGCAAGGCATTCAAGGCGGCAATCGCGGCCGTCGACGCCGTGCTGTTCGTCACGCCCGAATATAATCGATCCATACCTGGCGGGCTGAAAAACGCAATCGACTGGGCTAGCCGCCCCTACGGCACCAACTCGTTTACACGCAAGCCGTCAGCGGTGATCGGCACCTCGCCGGGCGCCATAGGCACAGCAGTCGCCCAGCAGAATTTGCGCAGCGTGCTTAGCTTCTGCAACTCTCCCCAAATGAATGCCCCGGAAGCCTACATCCAGTTCACACCAGGGCTGATCACCGATGACGGTGAGGTCATGAATGACACCACCGCTGATTTCCTTCGCACTTTCATGCAGGACTTCCATGTCTTCATCGCAAGGGTTCGCTCAGTGCTGCCGAA
>NZ_JABEPH010000569.1:0-2466 GCF_013004495.1 Rhizobium sp. SEMIA 4085 | reverse complement strand
AGGAGAAGGTGCACCAGCCCTGGATCGACCGGCAGTGGAAGAAGGCCGTCAGCGGCCTGAACCACATCAGCGCGCATCCACCGAAGATCGGCCGGAGGCTGAATGGCGGTCACTTCGCGCTTGCTGCGACGATCGGCTATCTGGAATTGCGCTTCAAGGGCCAGTGGGAAGCCGAGCATCCGGAACTGATCGACTGGGCACGCAAATTCGAGAAGAAATTTCCTGCCTATCAGGAACTCAAGGCGCACGGCTGAGAAACAAAAAAGCCGGGCGCGAGGCCCGGCTTTCATCAGGTTTGTTCGGCAGACTTAGAACTTGACGCCGATACCGACCTTGACGCTGTGTTCGTCATAGCCGCGGGATACGTTCGTGGCGCCGAGATCGAAGTCCTTGTTCTGATAGTCGCTGAACCGATATTCGACACGTGCCGTGATGTTGTTCGTCACCATAGCTTCGGCACCGGCGCCGACGGTGTAACCGAAAGCTGTATTGGAATCGGATTCACCGAAGCCGCTGACCTTGTTGTTCGCCGCAGCGGCACCAGCCGTCGCGTAGAGCAGGAACGGGTTCAGGTCGTAACCGACACGGCCGCGAACAGAGCCGTTGAATCGGTTCTTGTTGGTGATGCCGTCAGACGTGCTGTCGAGGCCGGAATAACCGAGATCGGCTTCGACACCGTAGACGATCTGGCCGCTCTGCCAGTTGTAGCCCGTGTAGAGCTGGCCGCCCATGGCGTAACCGTCGCGGTCTGCACCGAAGTTGCCCTTGTTATAGGTGCCCGCGCCGCCGAGGTAAAAGCCTTCCCAGTTACCTGCAGGAGCGGCCGGCTCGGCCTGTGCTACCGGAGCTTCCGGAACCTGGTCCACTGCATCGGCGGCGTTGGCGGCGGAAAAGCCGGCGATCACGAAGGCGGACGCCATCAGACTAGCAATAAATGTACGCATACTCATTTCTCCTTTCGATCTCGCGCCCTTCGTAACTGTCCTACGCCGAAGCATTCGCGAGAAATTACAAGATGTCCCTCTCGGATCGAGGTCGAAAGTGGAGCGCAATTGCGGATTTGAGAGAGCCAAATTGTGAAATGATTGAGGCAGCGAAGCGGCTGAAATTGGATGTTGCTATAGCGCAACAGAATATTTGTTAACCATAACGATGTGTTAAATTGCCAATACTAATTCTAAGAACTTTATTTCTCAAATAATACATAGAATAGATCTGCCACAAAGGCAATCGTGACACCCTATTTATATAGTTTGTGCCTGCCCCTATATAGAAACGCACTTAGACCCGCAGGACCAGAAGGCACGCTTTTGAACGAGAAAAGACTTAAGGCCGCGCTCATAACCGGGGCTGCCAAGAGAATAGGCCGGGCAATAGTCGAGGATTTGGCGGAGAACGGCTTTTCCGTTGCCATTCATGCCAATAGCTCGATCGACGAGGCGGAGGCGGTTGCGGCGCAATTGCGGCAAAAAGGCAAATACGCCGTCGCAGTGCAAGGCGACCTCATGAAAATAAACGAAACGGAAACCCTGGTAAAAAGGGCCGCAGACCGGCTTGGCCCCATCGATCTGCTTGTCAACAATGCCTCCGTCTTCCGCGAAGATTCGGTGCGAAAGATGGATGCCGGTGTCTGGGACGAGCATTTTGCCGTGCATGTCCGGGCGCCGTCGATCCTCGCCGCCCAATTCGCCGCCCAGCTACCGGAAACGTCCACTGGCCTCATTGTCAATGTCATCGACCAACGCGTCTGGGCGCTGCGGCCGAGCTTCTATTCCTACACCCTGTCGAAGTCGGCGCTTTGGACCGCAACGCAGACGATGGCGCAGGCGCTTGCTCCGAAGATTCGTGTCAACGCCATCGGTCCTGGCCCCTCGATCCCAAGCGAACGGCAGTTGCAGGAAGACTTCCAAGCGCAGGTCGCAGCGCTTATCTTGAAGCAAGGACCTGCGTTGGAGGAATTCGGCCGAACGATTCGTTTTCTGTTCGAGACGCCTTCGATCACGGGTCAGATGATTGCACTCGACGGCGGCCAGCATCTCGCGTGGCAGACGCCGGATGTGCTGGAGATCAAGGAATGAATGCCAAGAAGCTGCCCGATGGCGGTGTTCTTTATGATGAAACCGATGAAAACGAAGACGAAATCGAGGTGGAAAGCGAACCTTCCGCCTCGCCGCTTCCGGCTGTGATCGACTGGAATGAAGGCGGCGGCAACGAGAGCGGGCTTGCCGGCGCGGAACTGATCGGCGAATTCGTCAAGCGGCTGCCGAACAGCCCCGGCGTCTACCGCATGTTCAATGCCGATGGCGACGTGCTCTATGTCGGCAAAGCGCGCAGCCTCAAGAAGCGCGTCGGCAACTATGCGATGGGCCGGGTCCATTCCAACCGGATCGCGCAGATGGTGCGGCTGACCTCGCATATGGAATTCGTGACGACGCGCACGGAGACCGAGGCGCTGCTCCTGGAAGC
>NZ_JABEPH010000568.1:0-2472 GCF_013004495.1 Rhizobium sp. SEMIA 4085 | reverse complement strand
TCCGACCCTTGACATACTTGCCCTCGGACCAGAACTGGCCGCCATCCCCCATCGGTTCGCCGACTAGATGGCCCTCGTCGCCTCCCTGTCCCTTAAGCATGGCCGCGGTCGTAATGCCGGCAGAGAAGGTTGCCCTCCCGACAAGCACGAACACACGTCCGTCGCGCGGCACAAGTCGAGGTATCGCCCGGGAAAACAGGATCGTGTTGAAGAAGTCGCCGCCATTGTTCAGGCGGAGGTCGACGATGATGTGCTTGGGCTGCATCGGCAGGATTTTGTCGAGGACAACGCCGGCGAACTTGTCCGGCAGGGGCGTTTCGTCGATGCTTCTTGCCATGTCGTTACGGATGTAGAGCACCTTCTTGGAATCATCGAGGAAGCGCGCCACATCATTGCGCTTGCCATAGATCGGCGGCAGCTCCTTGCGGCCGTCGAGCAGATGGCGCCAGCGTCCCGGCAAGTCCGGATCGTCGGGAATAAGCACGGAATAGCCCCTGTTCAGGCTTGCCTTGCGCTCATCGCCGGGATCTTCGCCTTTCGTAGGCGCAAGCTCGACGATCTCCGTCCGTCCATCGTCAAACTGCAAGGTCAATGGAACGTGGTCCGTGCCGTCGACGGCGCCGATCTGCTCAAGGACGGCGGGCGCAACCAGATAGCCGGGGGAGAGAAAACGAATCCGCTGGTCCGTGCCGGGAAGGTAGGCGCGCACCCGGTCGAGCGCTTCCTGCGTTGTTAGGGAGCCGATTCCGTCGATTCGTGCGCCAAGCAACCATTCGAAATCCGGGTGAGTCTTGACGATATAAAGCCCATCGGAAAACGACCACACGCGTACGGGAAGGTCGGCGCCAAGCAAAGTCCCGACATTGGCGTTGGTGTGTCCGTTGCGCGCGATGGCCACGGCCTTCATCACTTCGAGCGCGAACTCTTCCGGCTCCAGATCTTCCACCGCAGAGGCGGTCTCATCAAGATGCCGGCCGAACGCCACCCTCTGGCTGTCGCTGAAGCTTTTATCCAGCGGAGCCCATTTCTCTTTTAAAAAGGTAAGATCCTCTCGCATCTGGGGCGGCGTCAATTTTACATCAGCCGCCTGCGCAAAACCGGTAACAGCTAGCGTGAGGGCCACCGCGGCAGTTCGAGGGAGTGCGAGCCATCCTGGGGACATACGTGCTTTCCTCTAGTTCGAATTCAGGCGGTCTTCGCCGCCACATTAATCATGACGATCGGGTTCGCGGGCTTGCGACAATTGTGCGCGAAAAAATCGGAAAGCCATTCAGTGCGATCCGCATCGGCGTGCGCCTGATGCGAGGCGTATCTTGCTGGGCAAGCCCGTAGGCGGCATTGCGAAATGGCCATAACTGTGGTCACTCGTGATGCCCGTTATGCTTCCGCGTTGAAGCGAGAGGGGTGCACAGAACATCGAAATCGACATTCGCGATGTGAGCGGGCTTCACGATGTTTTCCACAGTGGCCGCCGTGCGTTCCCTTCTGAACCCGCCGACAGATCCTCCACAGACAATATGCGTGGAAAGGAAGGTCCCATGGCGCCTACCTAGAATTTTCACTAAGAAATCCAGCTGGATTTCTGGCCCAAATAAGGCCGTCGGCGGTTCGATTCCACTCAAGACCTGGTGTAATCGGGCAGTTGCTCATCTGCGTTAGAGCCTTTTTAAGAGGAATACTCTTCTCCATCAACGAGATGACGGCAGGCGCAAAGGGTCAGGGCCATGACGGTGAGGGTGGTGCCGGCAACTCCACTGCCGGGGAAGGCGCTGGCGTCGGTGACGATGAGGTTAGGCGCGTCCCAAACTTGGCAGCGCCCATGCACATGGTTTTGCGGAACCATGTCCGAAACATGAAGCGGGTGGAGCCTGGGTCAGCTCTCAGTGCAATTCACCAATGAGGTCGCCTCCCTCAATGGAAATAGCCTCGACGGCAATGAGCACATCGCCCGGCCCGCAGGCAGGATCCGGCATATCGACATATTCAAGAACGGCCGGAACACCAGGGTTGCCATAGACTGCAGCCTTCATCTGTTCTTCCTTTTCCGTAACTGCACGGGCTAACTGTCATTCTCCGATGAACCCAATTTGCAGCGCTCAGCCCAATCTGCTGAATTCCACTGATAAGGGATTGCCCAGCGATTGCGGGGCCAGATCGCGGTCGTCCCGCCCCTGCCGGGCGCCATTTGCATTGCTAAAAGGCAAGACGCCTGTAAACGCTTCAGTCCTTCGATAGTTGCTATAGCGGCTGAGCTTCCCGCTTGAAGAAATAATGAAAGACGAAATGCGCTGGTGAAACGACCGCAACTAATTCCCACCCGGCGTCACCAAGTTCGTTCATCTGCTGGTTATCGAGTGTCTTGTCGACTGTCAGGTATTCCCATTTCATGATGGACCTCGTTTATTGCTGTGACCGATTGCCTGGGACAGGGAAGTGCTTTTTCAGGGCGCCGTGGTCTGTGCTGTGTGGCTC
>NZ_JABEPH010000567.1:0-2472 GCF_013004495.1 Rhizobium sp. SEMIA 4085 | reverse complement strand
TTTCTACATCGGTCATGGCGCCCTCATGAAACGGGCCAGTATCGCGAAATCGTCGCCGACGTGACCATTTTGGATGGCGGTTGTGAAGAGGCTGTCGAAGGCATCGGCAAGGACCGGATTCAGGCCACGCTCGGCGTTGATATGCCGCAGATGCTGGAGAGCGACATTGTGAGCAGCGATTGTTGCAAAGGTTTCATCGTCACCGCGGTCGCGGCCGTCGTGGACCCGTTGCATGAGGTCCCGCTCGGCCCCGTCGATGACCGGCTGGACGAGCTTGAGGTACGTCGAGTAGGCGTCGGCATCGATGTTTTCTGCCCGGTTGATGGCGAGCGCTTGAAGCGTGCCGAACAATGTGCCCCACATCTGCCCAAGAAGGGCGCTGTCGAGGGCCGATGCAGCCCCGAAATCCTCGCTGAGGAAGGCGGATTTCCCCCCGAGCGCCACAAATACCCTTTCGTGCTTTTGGTAAAGCGACTTCGATCCGGCGAAGAGGATCAGTGTGTCGGGTTCTCCGATGACATTTGGTGTCGCCATAATGGCTCCGTCGAGATAGGCGATCCCATGGCCGGTCGCCCAGGCGCCGGTGTCGCGCGCCGCTTTTGGGGAGCCCGAGGTGAGCTGCACCAGGAGCTTTCCCTTCAGCGCCTGTGTGACCTCCGGCTTTCTCAGCTGTGCGTCGGAGGCAGCATAGTCGAGCAGGTTGACGAAGACGATCTCGGCCTCAGCCGCCGCCGCTTCCGGCGTTGGTCTCGGCTGCACACCGAACGGCGCCAGCGCTTCCGCCTTCGCCGCCGTTCTGTTCCAGACATGTACCTCATGCCCGCTTTTTGCGAGCGTCCGAACAAGTGAAGCTCCCATTCGGCCCGCGCCGAAGAACCCTATTGTCGTCATCGAATTGAACTCCAATATTTGAGACGTCATTTGATACGGCTGCAAGTCGGAGAGGTAAATTGCGTACCTTCAGGTAAGTGGTTACTCTGCAGTATGGGGAGATCGGAAATGAAACGCCTGCCGGACGACGATTGCGGCTTTGCGAGTGCGCTCAACGTGATCGGTGGAAAGTGGAAGACTGACATCCTCTGGGAGATCAATCTCTCGCCCCGCCGCTTCGGCGAGTTGAGGCGCATCCTGTCAGGGATCAGCGAGAAAGTCCTCGCCCAGCAGCTCCGCGAGATGGAGGCGGACGATCTCATCAGCCGCGCGGTATTTCCGGGGAAGGTGCAGCGGGTGGAATATTCCGCGACCGAGTTCGGCCGCAGCCTCAACCATGCCGTGACCGTGATGGCAAACTGGGGTAAGGCATACGAAATCCGCATGGCGGAGAAGGCAGAGCAGGAGCGTCGGCCCCTCTTGGCGATAGGGGCCTGAGGCAGAATCCTGCCGAAATTCATCGCCGTTTCGCGCTACGGCTTCACCATATTTGTTGAGCAGCCGATGAGGCTTGCCTTTGGCGCTCAAGCGGGACAGCACCACCCCTGCGGCTAAGGATTCGGTTCTATGGGAGCCGCCAGTCCAGTCCGTGGGACCTTCTTTCAAGCATCGTGCTGGATCATGTTGCCGTTGTGTCGGTCGGAATAAGGGCATCATCGAATCACCGGCGAATTCGGCGGCGGTGCCCCGCGCGAAGACGTGGATCGCAACGGTTCGATCCTGGAATTCGTGACGTGAGCGGCAATGAGCCAGATCACGTCTTGTTCAAAAAATGTTGCGACGCAATATGCTGCGCGACTCTTTTTTTGCGCTCGTTCTGCCCTTTATTGTGCAACTGCGAACAGATCGCTTCTGCAACCCGCCGGATGAGAGACATCCTCCCAGTCCGACGTCCGGCCAGAAAGAGGATCCGATATATGGGTGACTTCCTGAAAGGTATCTCCAGTTTTCGTGGCGCCGTGTTTCCGAATCATTCGGCCCATTACCGCAAGCTGGCGCGCGAAGGCCAGCAGCCACATGCCCTGATGATATCTTGTGCCGACAGCCGAGTGATGCCGGAAACGATAACGCAGTCCGGTCCCGGCGATCTTTTCGTCTGCCGCAATGCCGGCAATATCGTTCCCCCCTTCTCGACCCTCAATGGTGGGGTCTCTTCCGCAATCGAATATGCCATCCTGGCGCTCGGCGTCAGCGACATTGTCGTTTGCGGTCACTCCGATTGCGGGGCGATGAAAGGGCTGTGCCACCCGGAAATGCTGGCGCCAATGCCGAATGTCGCAGCCTGGCTGCGGCACAGCCACGCCGCCTATTCGATTGTTTGCCAAGCCTATCCCGACGACCTTTCCGAAACTGACCGCGTGCGTGCGGTAGCAATGGAAAACGTCGTCGTGCAGCTCGACCATTTAAAGACCCATCCGTCGGTGGCTGCGAAGCTTGCGACAAACGAGATCACGCTGCACGGCTGGTTCTTCGACATCGGGACGGGTGAGGTTCAAGTCTATGACGGGGCTTTGGCGACGTTTACCGAGGTGCAGGAGGGCG
>NZ_JABEPH010000055.1:0-22271 GCF_013004495.1 Rhizobium sp. SEMIA 4085 | reverse complement strand
ACCGGCTACAGCTGCGTCGCACGCGGGCTGCTGATCGTCGTGCGGCGTACCAAGGAGGAGTGCCTGCCCCTCTTGACGGGCAAGGCAGAGGCGATCCGTATCGGTGCTCCCTTGGACATGGCGACCGAGGTCGGTCCGCTTGCAACGCGGCGCCAGCAGGAGCACATAGCAGCGCTCCTCGACAAGTCCCTTCAAAGCGGCGCCCGCCTAATCACCGGCGGCCATAGGCCCGGCGGTGAAGGCTTCTACTTCGCGCCGACAATTCTTGACTGCGACGGCGTCAATTCTCCTTCGCTTGTCAACGAATTCTTCGGTCCAGTTCTGTCCGTCGTCTCGTTCGAAACAGAATCCGAAGCGCTCGCGCTTGCGAACGATACGCACTATGGGCTTGCCTCCGGGGTCTTCACCCAAAACCTGACGCGGGCTCATCGCCTGATGAAGGGAATTCGCGCCGGCATCGTCTGGGTCAACACCTATCGCGCCGTCTCGCCGATCGCGCCATTTGGCGGGTTCGGTCTGTCCGGGCATGGCAGGGAAGGCGGCATGGCCGCAGTGCTCGACTACACCCGGACAAAAACGATCTGGCTGAGGACGTCGGACGACCCGATTCCTGATCCTTTCGTGATGCGGTGATGGCGATGTTTTACGAGATCCGGACTTACAGACTGAAGAACGGTGCGATCCCGCAATATCTGAAGGTTGTAGAAGAGGAGGGGATAGCCATTCAAAAGAGCCATCTCGGCAACCTCGTCGGTTATTTCTATTCGGAGATCGGCACCATCAACGAGATCGTCCACATCTGGGCGTTTTCCAGCCTGGACGACCGTGAGGCAAGGCGCATGCGCCTTATGGCTGACCCTCGGTGGCAGGCCTTTCTGCCGAAAATTCGCGATCTGATCGAAGTGGCGGAAAACAAGATTATGAAGGCAACCAGCTTCTCTCCAGAAAGCGGGGACGGACTGCCGGCATAGGAATGCGCATAAGACACTCCAAAACAAGGAAAAGGGAACATGAAACACACATTTGCATTCACGGCCTTGGCGGCAATCATGGCGCTCGCCATTCCCGCAAAAGCCGAAACGCTCGTCTTCTCAAGCTGGGGAGGGACGACGCAGGACGCGCAAAAGGCAGCCTGGGCGAACCCATATACAGAAAAGACCGGACTGCAAGTGATGCAGGATGGCCCCACTGATTACGGCAAGCTGAAGGCCATGGTCGAGGCGAACCAGGTAACCTGGGACGTCGTCGATGTCGAAGGTGACTATGCCGCGCAGGCAGGCAAAAACGGGCTGCTTGAGAAGCTGGATTTCTCCGTTATCGACAAGTCCAAGCTCGATCCGCGTTTCGTAACGGATTATTCCGTCGGCAGCTTCTACTATTCCTTTGTGATCGGCTGCAATGCGGATGCGGTTACTGCTTGCCCGAAGACCTGGGCCGATCTGTTCGACACGGCGAAATTTCCAGGCAAGCGCACCTTCTATAAATGGTCGGCTCCCGGTGTGATTGAGGCGGCCCTCCTGGCTGACGGTGTTGCCGCCGACAAGCTCTATCCGCTTGACCTCGATCGAGCATTCAAGAAGCTCGATACGATCAAGTCGGAGATTATCTGGTGGTCAGGCGGCGCCCAGTCGCAGCAGCTGCTGGCATCCGCCGAAGCACCGTTCGGAAGCCTCTGGAACGGCCGCATGACAGCGCTCGCCAAAAGCGGCGTTAACGCAGAAACCTCCTGGGAGCAGAATATTACCGCCGCGGATTCGCTTGTCGTTCCGAAAGGGGCTCCGAATCTTGAGGCAGCCATGAAGTTCATCGCGTTGGCAACCTCGGCAGAACCGCAGGCAGCGCTTGCGAAAGCCACCGGATACGCGCCGATCAATCTGGAATCGGCCAAGTTGATGGATGCCGAGACGGCCAAGACACTGCCGGACCAGCAAACGGCCAGCCAAGTCAATGCTGACATGAGCTACTGGGCAAAAAACCGGGATGCCATCGGCGAGCGGTGGTACGCATGGCAGGCAAAATAGGCTGAAAATGCAGCGCAACGCACGGCGAGCCCATGCCCGCCGTGCTGAAAGCGCAGCGTGCTCGGCCCGCCCCGGGACCTGCGGCGCTTGTCTGAACGTTCGGCAGGAAGGACTGTCATGTCGACCTATAGTGATGCTTCCAGCGTGAGTGCGCCGGTGCCAAGAGCGCTCAGGCGAGCAGGGTTCAGCGGGGTCGTCCCGGCTCTTGCCTTCGTGGCCATCTTCTTCATCGTGCCGGTGGCGGCACTGTTGCTACGAAGTGTATTGGAACCGGTTCCCGGCTTCGGCAACTATGCTGAGCTGCTTGGATCAGCAACCTATCTCAAGATTTTCGCCAATACCTTCATCGTATCAGGATTGGTGACCGCTATTTCGCTCTTGATCGGCTTTCCCGTTGCCTGGGCGCTGGCAATCATGCCTGGAAGGCTGGCATCGGTGATTTTTGCGATCCTGCTGCTCTCGATGTGGACAAATCTGCTGGCGCGCACCTATGCCTGGATGGTGCTTTTGCAACGGACGGGTCTCATCAACAAGATGCTGATGGGCATGGGGCTGATCAATCAGCCGTTGCCGCTCGTCAACAATCTGACAGGTGTAACGATCGGCATGACCTATATCATGCTGCCCTTCATCATCCTGCCGCTCTACGGAGTGATCAAGAAGATCGACCCGGCAATCCTGCAGGCGGCTGCCCTTTGCGGTGCCAGCCGGCGGCAATGTCTCACGCGCGTTCTCCTGCCGCTGGCCGTACCGGGCATGGCTGCCGGTGCCCTCTTGGTTTTCGTCATGTCGCTTGGCTATTTCGTTACCCCCTCGCTTCTCGGCGGCACGGCGAACATGATGCTGGCCGAGCTGATTGCCCAGTTCGTCCAGTCCCTGGTCAATTGGGGCATGGGGGGAGCGGCCGCCCTGGTACTCCTCGTTGTAACGCTTTCTCTCTATGTCGTTCAGCTGCGTTTCTTCGGCAGTCAGAACACCGGAGGGCGCTGACATGCTGCTTAACTTCGATCGTCTCGGCTGGTGGAAATACGCGCTTTTGACGATCACCATCCTTGCGGCTGCATTTTTGCTGCTGCCGATCTTCTTTATCGCGGCCCTTTCCTTTGGATCCTCGCAGTGGCTGATCTTTCCGCCTCCTGGCTGGACGCTGCAATGGTACGGGGAACTTCTGGCCGATCGCCGGTGGCTGGAATCGGCCTGGACGAGCTTTAAGATCGCATCAATCGTCACCGTGCTATCCGTTCTGCTCGGCCTGGTGACGTCGTTCGGGTTGGTTCGAGGAACGTTCCTTTTCCGTGACGCACTCAAGGCGCTTTTCCTGACGCCGATGATCCTTCCCGTCGTCGTTCTTGCCGTCGCACTCTACGCATTCTTTCTAAGGGTGGGGCTCGGTGGAACCTTGGCTGGCTTCGTGATCTCTCACCTCGTCCTTGCTCTTCCGTTCTCCATTCTGTCCATTTCCAGTGCGCTTGAATGCTTCGATAAGTCCATCGAGGACGCGGCGATACTTTGCGGCGCCTCGCCGCTTGAGGCGAGGATCCGAGTAACGCTGCCTGCAATCAGCCACGGAATATTTTCCGCCGCTGTCTTTTCGTTCCTGACATCCTGGGACGAGGTGGTTGTGGCGATCTTCATGGCGAGCCCAACGCTGCAGACCCTGCCGGTAAAAGTATGGGCCACGCTCAGGCAGGATCTTACGCCGGTCGTGGCTGCCGCGTCGACGCTTCTCATCCTTTTGACGATCCTCTTGATGGCGCTTGTCGCTCTCGCACGCAAGGTACTGAAATCATGAATGACGCTTTCCTTCAGATCAAAGGCATCCGCAAGGAGTACGGCCCTGTTGTCGCGGTTCACGATGTCAACCTACACGTTCAGCGCGGTGAGTTTCTGACCTTCTTGGGACCGTCGGGTTCGGGAAAGAGCACGACGCTTTACATCCTGGCGGGTTTTGAAACTCCGACAAAAGGCGACATAACGCTTGACGGCAAGACCCTGCTGGAAACCCCTTCGCACAAGCGCAATATTGGAATGGTCTTTCAGCGCTACACGTTGTTTCCGCATCTGACCGTTGGTGAAAACATTGCCTTTCCGCTGAAGGTCAGACGCAAGTCCAAGGCCGAGGTCGACACCAAGGTGAAGGAGATGCTGCGTCTCGTTAGACTTGAAGGATACGAGGATCGCAAGCCCGTACAGATGTCAGGCGGTCAGCAGCAACGTGTCGCCCTCGCCAGGGCGCTTGCCTACGATCCTCCGGTACTTCTGATGGACGAGCCGCTCTCGGCGCTTGACAAGAAGCTGCGGGAGGAAATTCAGCACGAAATCCGCAGGATCCCCCAGCAAACTGAAGTGACGATCCTATACGTGACCCATGACCAGGAAGAAGCGCTGCGGCTGTCCGATCGCATCGCGGTATTCTCTAAGGGCATCATCGATCAAATTGGCACTGGGCCGCAACTCTATGCCAACCCGCGTACGCGTTTTGTCGCTGAATTCATCGGCGACAGCGACTTCATTTCCTGCGATCTGCTGTCATGTGCAGATGGAAAGGCGACGATCTCACTGGGCGGCAGCGCAGTTTTTGACCGGATCCCGGTCCATGGCAAGGCGGTTTCCAACGCGAAGGGGGCTCTCATGCTGAGGCCGGAACGCATTCGGCTATCGCGTCATGATGGCGGCAACGGTGTCAGTGCAACAGTCAAGGACATCACCTTCCTCGGCAATAATATCCATGTGGCAACGGCTACGGCCGCCGGTGAAGCCTTGTCGGTGCGACTGCCATTCGGGCACGAGGCAATCGCCGGCCTGAACCCTGGAGACCGGGTTCACCTTGAATTCGACCCCGGCGCCGCGCACGTGTTCTGTTGAGGTTTGCGATATGAAGCCCGGCGATCATTCGCTCTCTCCAGCGAAGTCCGGAGGCGTCGTTCGGCACTGATCTTTCGGTATCGAGCAATCTGAGATTGTGTTGGTCTGACCCTAAAAGGCCCAGAACAACATCTCCCTTAAGCGCTACCTCTCAAAAGAAGTGACTATGTGCCTCGCGAATTGCGTCGACGGTGGCAAGCGTGCCTGTAAGGTGGCGGCGTACGGCTTCCTGTGCCCGCGGGATGTCTCCGCCTCGCACATTGTCCATTATTTCCCGGTGCGAACACAAGATCGTGCCGGCTTTGCCGGGATCCATCAAATTGAGCTTGCGAAGCCGATCAATATGCCCGGATCGCGACTGGACCAGCACCCAGAGGTCGGCAACGCCCGCACCTTCGAACAGGGTTTGGTGGAACTGGCGATCGAGAAGCGCGAAGCGTTCGAGGTCGTGATCCACGTTGAGCGCCGTTTCTTGACGGGCCACCAGACGATCGGATTGTTTGATGACGGCTTCGGGCTGGTTTTCCGTCAGAGACCGAATGACTTCCAGTTCAAGAGAGAGCCGCAGGAACTGCGTCTCGCGCGCCTGGCGCAAATCGATCCGTGTGACCTCCGTGCGGGACTGCGGATAAACCACCACGAGGCCTTCGCCCTCCAACATTTGCAGAGCGTCACGCACCGGTGTCTGGCTGACACCGTAGGCCAAGGCGATCTCGCTGCGCGACAGATGCATGCCCGGGGGCAGATCGAGCGAGATGATGCGCCCGCGCAGCACGTCGTAGAGCTGGCGCGAGGTCGAGGTGCGTTTGAGCGCAATTGTCGGGGAAACATCGTTCAGAGCGTCCATGAAACCTCACTTTGACGCGTATCATAGCCGGTAAGACGCTTCATCTCAAACTAATATATTAACACAGTTGACCAACTGATATTTTAGTGTTTCACTCTGCCGGTGCTGGGAGGCACGTTTCATACGTTTGGAATTTACAGTGGGAGGATAGGATGTTGAGACTTTTGGGTGCTGCCGCGATCGCAGCTTTTTTCGCAACCACGCTTCCGGCTTCGGCTCAGGAAAAGACGGCGATCTCCATCACACGACAGCCAGGGATCCTGTATCTTGCGAGCCACGTCATGGAGACGCAAAAGCTCATCGAGAAACAGGCTGCGAAGGAGGGGCTGGACGGCCTCGGTATCGAATGGCGAACCTTCAGCGGCGGTGGAGCGCAGACCGATGCACTGCTCGCAGGCAATGTCGACATCGTCAACACGGGGTCGGGTAATCTTCTTCTGCTTTGGGATCGCACGAAGGGCCGCGTAAAAGGCATCATTCCGAGCTCCGCGCAACCGGTCATCCTGGTCTCCAATGATCCCAAGATCAAATCACTCGATGATATCGGTCCGAGCGACAAGATCGCCGTTCCGACCGTCGGCGTCTCGACACAGGCGATTCTGCTGCAAATGGTCGCCGCCGCAAAGTATGGCGAAGACCAGGTTCGCAAGCTCGACAGCAATACCGTGCAGCTTGGCCATCCGGATGCAGTCGCGGCCATCGCCAACCCCAATCACGAAGTCAAGAACCATTTCTCAGCTCCGCCCTTCCAGTACATCGAGCTAAAACAGAAGGGCGTGCATCGCGTCACGGACTCGCGCGAGATCATCGGAGGTTCCCTCACGCAGGCGACGTTCTTCACGACGACCGCGTTTGCTGAAAGCAATCCCGTCATCATCAAGGCCGTGCGTGAGGCGACCAAGCAAGCAGTGGCCTACATCAAGAACGATCCAAAGGGCGCCCTCGAAGCTTACAAGACGATCACCGGTGACAAAACGTCGATCGATGATCTGATGGCGATCATGAACGAGCCGGGTTTCATCGACGACTATCGGACCGAGCCGCAGGGCACGATGAAGTTCGCAACGCATCTGAACAAGATCGGGACGCTGAAGATGCAGCCAAAAGCATGGACCGACTATTACTTGCCTGAATCCGCCGACCTCAACGGCAACTGATCAACATTCATCCGGCAGAAGGCAGGCCGCTGTCTGCCGGATATGCCCGCCCCTTTTCACGTGAGGACGTCGTCAATGTTCCAGTCCGTAGCAACTTCACCGGCGCATCAGGCTATTGCGCAAGCTGAACCACTCTTGAGTGTCGAGAAAGTTACGCTGCGCTACAAGACGCCCAACCTGCTGGTCACCGCCACCGAACAGGTCTCTTTCCACGTCCGCAAATCAGACCGGTTCGTGCTTCTAGGTCCATCGGGCTGCGGTAAGTCGACGTTGCTGAAGGCAGTAGGCGGATACATGAAGCCCGTCGCCGGTTCCATCCGCATCAACGGCCGGACGGTGACGAAACCGGGTCCGGACCGCATGATGGTGTTTCAGGAATTCGATCAGCTGATGCCCTGGAAGACCGTTCTGGAAAATGTGATGTTTCCGCTGCTGGTTGCGCGCAAGCTGCAGCCAAAGGAAGCGGAGGAAATCGCCCGCGCCTATATCGACAAGGTAAAGCTGACGCGCGCCGTCGACAGTTTTCCCCATACCCTATCTGGCGGCATGAAACAGCGTGTCGCCATTGCGCGCGGCATGGCGATGCAACCCGACATCCTGCTGATGGATGAACCTTTCGCGGCGCTCGACGCGCTGACGCGCCGCCAGATGCAGGACGAACTGCTTCAGCTTTGGGATGATACGAAGTTTACCGTCATCTTCGTCACCCATTCGATCGCCGAAGCGATCAAGATCTCCAACCGTATCCTGCTTCTGTCACCCCACCCGGGGCGCGTCAAAGCGGAAGTCGTGGATGTCGACAAAGCCTCGAACGAGGACGGGACCGCAGCTGCACTCGAGGGGGATATCCACGATCTTCTGTTTTCTGAACCTGGCCATCGGGAGTAAGCCATCATGAGCGCACCACAGATCCTGCTGGCCGAAGACAGCGCAAACGCGCGCCCGGCCTATGGCAACATCGCCGCGATCGAACAGAAGCTCGGGCCAGTTGAGCTCATCTGGGGTATCGGCGCTATTCGAAAGGCCCTGCTGATTATCGTGCTTGCGCTGCTGTGGCAGGTCTACGCCACTTATCTGGACAACCCGCTTCTATTTCCGACCCTCGCCGACACGCTGGTGACGCTCGTCGATCGCTTCGCGGATGGCACGCTGCCGGCGCGCATCTGGACCACCTTGAAGATCCTGTTGATGGGATATGCGGCGGGAACGATCCTGGCGGCCATCCTGACCGTGTTGGCGATCAACACGCGCATCGGCACCGACTTCCTCGAGACGATGACCGCCATGTTCAACCCGCTTCCGGCCATTTCACTTCTGCCGCTGGCGCTTATCTGGTTTGGCCTCGGCGCCTCAAGCCTCGTCTTCGTGCTTGTGCATTCCGCGCTCTGGGCCGTGGCGCTGAACACCCATTCCGGCTTTCTCGGCGTTTCCCGCACTCTGCGCATGGTCGGAGCCAATTACGGCCTGTCTGGCTTGTCCTACGTCGTTCGCATTCTCATCCCGGCTGCCTTTCCCTCGATCCTTACCGGTCTAAAGATCGGCTGGGCCTTCGCCTGGCGCACCCTGATTGCCGCCGAACTCGTCTTCGGCGTCTCGTCCGGGCAGGGCGGCCTTGGCTGGTTCATCTTCGAAAACCGCAACCTTCTCGACATCCCGGCCGTTTTTGCCGGACTGCTGACTGTCATCGTCATCGGTCTGGTGGTCGAAAATCTGGTCTTCCAGACGATTGAACGCAATACTATCCAGAAATGGGGCATGAAGGAATGAAGACTGCTTCCTTGTCTGCATTCGCCTCCGTTCATCATCCTTGTCGGACAATGCCATGAAAACACGCAGAACCTACGAGCAGCTCCGCTCCGCCCGCTGGATGGTCCCCGATGATCAAAGATCCTTCGGCCACAGATCGCGCACCATGCAGATGGGCTACGACCCCGCCGACTGGGAGGGGCGCCCGATCATCGCCATCCTCAACACCTGGTCGGATGCGCAGCCCTGCCACATGCACTTCAAGGACCGAGTGGAATGGGTCAAGCGCGGCGTGCTGCAGGCAGGAGGCTTCCCGATGGAGCTTCCAGCGCTGTCACTGTCTGAAAATTTCGTCAAGCCAACGACCATGCTCTACCGCAATATGCTGGCGATGGAGAGCGAGGAATTGCTGCGCTCCCATCCCATCGACGGCGCGGTCCTCATGGGTGGTTGCGACAAGACCACTCCGGGCTTGGTGATGGGCGCGCTCAGCATGGGTCTTCCCTTTATCTACCTGCCTGCCGGACCGATGCTGCGCGGCAACTGGGCGGGCAGGCATCTGGGTTCCGGTACCGACGGATTCAAGTTCTGGGACGAACGCCGCGCCGGCACGATTTCCAAGGAAGAGTGGCAAGGGATCGAGGGGGGTATCGCCCGCTCCTATGGCCACTGCATGACCATGGGAACGGCATCGACAATGACGGCGATCGCCGAGGCCATGGGACTGACGCTTCCTGGCGCCTCCTCCATCCCCGCCGCCGATGCAGGTCATCAGCGCATGTCCACGCAATGCGGCCGGCGCATCGTCGATATGGTCTGGGAGGACCTGACGCCGGACATGATCGTCACGGCGGCAGCAGTGGAGAACGCCGTGACCGTGGCGATGGCGACCGGCTGTTCTACGAATGCCATCATTCATTTGATCGCCATGGCACGCCGCGCCGGGATTGCGCTGGAACTGGACGACCTCGACCGCATCGGACGCAAAACGCCCGTCATTGCCAATATCCGGCCATCGGGTGCGACATACCTGATGGAGGATTTTTACTACGCC
Source organism: Rhizobium sp. SEMIA 4085 (assembly GCF_013004495.1). Taxonomy (NCBI): domain Bacteria; kingdom Pseudomonadati; phylum Pseudomonadota; class Alphaproteobacteria; order Hyphomicrobiales; family Rhizobiaceae; genus Rhizobium; species Rhizobium sp. SEMIA 4085. The sequence continues at coordinate 12,581 of NZ_JABEPH010000055.1, read as the reverse complement.
GGTGGTCTGCGGGCGCTGATGAAGCAACTGGGCGACAAGCTCAATTCGTCAGCGATCACCGTCACCGGCAAGCCGCTTACGGAGGGTCTCGACTTGGTAAAGGTCTGGAATGACGACGTCATCCGGCCACTGTCGAACCCGGTCTATCACGAGGGATCGCTTGCCGTCCTCAAGGGCAATCTCAGTCCCGACGGCGCGGTGATCAAGCCTGCCGCCTGCGACCCGAAATTCCACCGGCATAAAGGTCCGGCTCTTGTGGCTGATAGCTACGCCGAGCTGAAGACGATCATCGACGATCCCGACTACCCGATGACGCCGGAGACTGTTCTCGTCTTGCGCAACGCCGGGCCGCAGGGTGGACCGGGAATGCCTGAATGGGGCATGATTCCCATGCCCAAGGCGCTGTTGAAGCGCGGCCTGCGAGACATGGTGCGACTGTCGGATGCGCGCATGTCCGGCACTTCTTTCGGCGCCTGCGTGCTGCATGTGGCGCCGGAATCCTATGTCGGAGGCCCGCTGGCGCTTTTGAAGACTGGCGACATCGTCGAGCTCGATATCCCCAACCGCAGCCTGAACATGCTCGTACCGGACGAAGAACTCGCGCTTCGCCGACAGTCGTGGAAGCCGCCGGCTCCACGCTATGGCCGCGGCTACGGCTTCCTATTTTCCAAACATATCGAACAGGCCGACAAGGGCTGCGATTTCGATTTCCTGAAGACGGAATTCGGCCCTCAGGTCGATGAACCAGCGATCAACTGATCTATTCAGCCGGAGATGATAATGACCGACTACGCTCTTTCCGACGAAATCCGCGCAAAATTGATGAAGGCGTCGACCGCCTCCGTTGCCACTGCGCTCTACAAACGCGGCCTGCGCAACCAGTTCATCCAGAATGTCCACCCGGTCGCCTGGAAGGGCAAAAACATGGTCGGACAGGCCTTTACCCTTCGCTACATTCCGGCGCGCGAGGATCGCAATCCTATCACCGTGTTCCGCAACGCGGACCACCCGCAACGTGTCGCGGTCGAAACCTGCCCGCCTGGTTGGGTGCTTGTCATGGACAGCAGGAAGGATGCGCGGGCCGCATCGGCAGGCTCTATTCTCGTTACAAGGCTTGCGATGCGCGGCTGCGCCGGCGTCGTATCTGACGGAGGCTTTCGCGACGCCGAAGGCATCGGCAGGTTGGATATGCCGGCTTACCATCAGCGCCCGTCGGCGCCGACCAATCTAACCCTCCACGAAGCGCTCGACATCAACGTGCCGATTTGCTGCGGTGACGCCCCTGTTTTTCCCGGAGACGTGCTCGTCGGTGATGGTGACGGTGTCATGATCATTCCAGCGCATTTGGCCGATGAGATCGCCGAGGAATGCGCCGGGATGGAAAGCTTCGAGGAGTTCGTTCTCGAACAGGTCCAAGACGGAGCTGCCGTAATCGGCCTTTATCCGCCAACGACCGACAAAGCGCAAAACGACTATGCTCAATGGCGTAAAAGAACCGGGCGCTGAGCCCGAGCGGCGTAAGCCGCACCCATTCCCCGAACCCGAACGCTCAGTTGCAGTCAGAACTGTTGCCAAACGCCCTGGACGCTTTCGAGCCAGGACATGACAGGACGAAAGCTGGACGCTTTCCGCCGTACCAAGAAAGCCGACCGCTTCGATCGTTCCCCGACGAGCGACTTTGGTTGAACAGTCACCCTGACGAAGCGCGGGAAAGACAAACTCATCGGACGTTCCCACACCGTTGCACATGGCCTGCTGGTTGCGTCCGAAGACATCCACGGGGATCTTATGACCGGTATTGAGGACCACTGTCGAAGCCCTGCGGGTGCGTACCGATCGTCCTCATGATCGACAGCCATCGTGAGGCAGCGATGGGCGCGGCCCGAGCAACATCGACCGACGGCTTCCTCGGCATCAAGACCCTCAACCTCAACGTCAAAGCGAAGATTGTTCGTGTCGAATGCACCTCCTCCCGACTTCGGGATGCTGGCCGGCAATGTCGGGTTCGGTATCGGCGGCGAGAAACAGGCCTGCGAAACCGAACGCGACTACATCTCAGTCAAGCTCGACGATCCGAACTTCCCAGCTCCGATCTACGCCAGCCTGACCGGGCTCCAGGGCCAGGAAGGCCTCCAGCTCCTCTGGTCACGCAACACGCGCCGCTGACGGAAAGGAGGAGCCCCGGTTGGAAGCTGGCAGGTGCTGAGCCCGGTCCTTTCGCGGCCCTCGTCTCATCAGCGTCCGCTCTGGGTTGCGTTTGGAGCAGTCACAAAGGGTAACGGCGATGCCGTGCCGTTTCCCCAGGTGCTTAGACTTCGGATTCAGATCTGCTTGCCAAGTTTGGCATCTACAGACTGCGAATTCGATCCCCGAACCGCGAAGAACAAGAAAATGGCAGTCCAGAGGATCGATTTTTCGGCGCCACCAAGGCCTTCACCCCGCACCACGCCATGGAAATAGACAGTGACCAACAGCACGATCATTGCAGCGAAAGCGGCTGGCCGCGTGAACAGCCCGATTGCGATCAAAATGCCGCCGAAGAATTCGGTTGCCGCAAGCAACGGCGACCAGAAAAAACCGGGATAGAAGCCGAGACCTTCCACCATGCCGGCAGCTCCGAAGGGATTCAGGATCTTGCCGTAGCCATGGGTCACCAGCAGTCCGCCGGCGATCACACGCAGAGCCGTTTCAGCGATGGTGTTAAATGGCATGTAAATTCTCTGAAGTGCCGGCACCATCGGGCGGGGTCGGCTATCGGCAAAATCTGTCATGGGTGACCTTTCCGTTTCATTGCGATGCAACACATCTGCCGTGAACCGGTTCAAGAGCCAAGTCGGACGAGGATAAAATATGATGGTTCGAGTTAACAATGACGTGATTTCGACGTCACAATAGCTGCGCGGTGCGGAGCGGGCAGACGCTGCCCATGCCCTTTGTGAGCTTTGTCCTTGATCGCAAGGTCCGGCCCGAAGAGGTTCGGAAAACAAATAGCCCGCCACTCATAACAGTGGCGGGCTGAGCTTCCAGCAAATAGATTTTAGATCTCGGGGCATCCGCGCACGTTGGCAAATACTATCCGTGCGGGACCACGGCGCGTAAAGCCTTGGACCACGACACTGCGTGGCGAGACACGAACGATACGAGCGCGACGGAGACCTGCGTCGCGCGCACTGTCAAGCGCATCGTCTGGGTCGCACGCCCGGCGAGCCGGCCTATAGCGGCGATCGAAATACCGGTCCCGATCGCGGTCGCGATCGTAAATACCAACTCCACCTGGACCTACCCGCAGTTCCAGTTCCTGCGCGCCCGCAAGGGAATGGCTGATCGTCACGCAACCCAGTGCGGCGAGACCGATCAAAGCCGATTTAAAAATATTGCGCATAAGTGCTTCTCTCCAGTTCTTCAACGTGCAAATCCGGTGAGAAGCAGACTAAGGAAATTTTTGCTCCGCCCTGCGGCAAAAGACCCGGCTCCTCGTCAAGCCGGGTCTCTCCCAGTCCGCCTGCATCTCAGCGCGGTGCCGCCGTCTAGGCCCTCTCCTAGTCCTCGTCAAGAGCGGACCAAAGGCCTCGATGCCAGGGAGCAACTCTGCCCGCACCCAACCTCTCCTTCTGACATGAGGAAATCCACTGGCGCCGATGGAATGGACCTGCGCTTCACCGCATGCGTGTCGAGCGTCGGAGGTAAATCTGATCGCGGCTGGAGGAAACCGCGCGGCACGTCACAGCGTTTCTCAAGGGAAAGTCGAGCTCACCATGTCGAACCGCCGAGAACAGCAGACGCCCGAAGGCGCCTTCAAAGAGAAGATCGGGCAAATCACCTCATTTCCCTACGACCGACTGACGGTCGAGCGTTTTCGCGCGGCTTTTCCCCAAGCGCGGTGGAGCGAGGACCTCAAGGCATGGTTCGTCCCCAGGAAGACTGCCGGTCGCCGGATCGCCCGCTGGCAGGCGCATGAGGCAACGCAGGTCGAAGCCTATGCGGACGAGAAGGGACGCGACGCCTTCCAGTTCGATCCGATCGAAAGTCCCTATCTGGAGGTCGGGGAGGCGGGCTTACGGGTCCGGACGCCGTTTTCCCGGACTGTCGTTGATGAGCTGCGCGAAGTTCCCTGGGCCCAATGGGACAGCGATCTCAGGGTCTGGCATGTGCCCTTCCGGTCGTTCGACGATCTAAGGCGGCGATGGGCGACGATCGAGGCCGCGGCCCGGCGGAACGAGCCCGAAGAACGAAAGCGCAGGGCTGAAGAGCGAAAGGGAACCGAGGACGACAGGCGCGCCCGACTTCGCTCGGTCGAGAGGAAGCGTCGTCGCTATCCGCTGGCGTGCAACGACCTGCCGCCGTTGCACCGGCCAGTGGCGACCGAACAGTACGGTGTCATCGTCTTTACGGAGATCACCGGCGAACTCGTCGAGCCAGATACCGTTGCGGATTTCTATCCGGGTGCGACGGAAGACCACGTATGGGGACTGTGGCGGACGCCGACGCTGGACGAACTGATCTCCACATGGCCCGCGAAGCCGGTTCCAGAAAACCGGAGGCGAGAATGGTGGCTTCCGAGTATCGTTGAGCTGAGGCCCGTCCGCCGGCTGGCGCGATCCCGGGAACGACGCAGACGAAAGTAATTGAGTGCATTCATATACATCGGCATAAGGGCCGGCTAAATTCGCGTTTGAATGCGCGACTGCGAAGCTGCCCTGCGTCACGCATCGCGAGAGAACCAGGTGTGTGCTTACAGACCTATTGGACAGGATTCCACGATCGCTGCCGAACACCGGCTTGCAACTTACGGATCGCTGGCCCCCGGCCGGGTGAACCATTACCAGCTTGCCGGCCTGGAAGGAACCTGGCGGAAGGGGACGGTCCGAGGGACTCTCGTGGAATCCGGATGGGAAGCTGCCCTTGGTTTTCCAGGCTTGCTGCTCGATGAAAGCGGCGTCGCGGCAGTGAACGTGCTTTTGTTCGAGTCGCCGGATCGACCACTTGGAACGGCTCGACGCATTCGAAGGGGCGGGGGTATCGCCGTATACGGGCGAAGATCAGTACGCCTGATGGGCAACTAGAGGCCTTCATTTACGTGGTCGCGCCTTAGGCGCACCGGCTGCCGGCATAAGAAATGAGTTTTGCAGCATGCGGTGCGAGAAGGTGTGGCTCGAATGCACTCAAGCTTTCGAGTGCCGTCCTCAGCCCTCTTTCTCCCAGCAGCCGGTTCGCATAGGTCATTCGCAACGCTGATGAACGATTTTTTCATGAGCGGTGTTTCCTAAACTAAGGTGTCTCATTCATGGTCCTTTGGCTCCGTTCTGGCATGAAGGGCGATCCAGTGTAGGAATGACACACATGGATAGTCAGGGCTGAATAGTCATGCTATCGAAACCTGGTTGGGGAACGGATCCTTGCGATCCAAAGGGCGGAAGAATGAGACTGAAGCTCGTTGCAGTCGCGGTTGCGGCGCTAGCGCCAGTTGTCGCGATGCTCGTTTATAACGAAGTAGAGACACGCCTTCAGCGCAACGAGGAAATCAGGGGCAATGCTGCGCAGGCCGCACGCCTGGCGGCTTCCGAAGTCGAACGAATCATCGAAGGGCTGCATGGCCTTCTTGTCGCCGTTGCCTCAATGCCAGCCATCCAGGATCTCGACGCGGCGGCTTGCGATCGGGCCCTTCGGTCGGTTGCCTCGAGCGTGTCCAATATTCGCACGATTTTTGTGACCGACTTGAAGGGGCATCCTGTCTGCGGCAGCGTCGAGCCGCCGAGCGGCGTCCGGTTCGCGGATCGGGACTACTTCAGGCAAGCCCTGGCGTCAGGCCGGTTTGTCGTCGGCACCTACACCGACAGCCGGATGTCGAAGGGTGCAGTCCTTCCGGTAGCGATGCCGCTGATGAAAGAGGGGGTCGCCCAACGTGTGCTGGTGACGGGCCTACGCTTGGAATGGCTGCAAGACAGGATCGCAGAACGCGGCGTAGAGGGTGGCAATGCCATTACGATCGCCGACAGCAAGGGGACGATACTGGCACGCGTGCCAAATCCCGAGCGTTTTGTCGGAACCGCCATACCTGCTGCCTTTCAACACCTGATCTATGCGGATTTACCAGGTATCATCGAGGTTACTGGGCAGGACGGAATCGAACGGATCCTTGGATATCGCCCGATCAAGCTTCCAAACAACCCGCTCTACATCGGCGCCAGCATCTCGAAGGAAGAGGCATTCGCACCGATCAACCGAGCGACGGAAGTCAACGCGCTGTCCATCCTCGGCGGCGCACTGCTCGCCTTTCTGGCCGCCGTTCTCATAGGCAACCGGTTCATCGTGAGGCCGATCCACCACATAGCTCGCGTGATGGGAGACTGGCGCGCCGGCAGAACCGACGTGCGCACGGGAATGAATCCGGCGAAAGATGAACTCGGTGCTGTGGGTGCGACACTGGACAGTCTCCTCGACGAACTGGACGCCCGGCACCGGCAAGCGAAGGAGGCAGAGGACGAAAGAGACCTGCTGTCGCGGGAGATGGCCCACAGAGTCAAGAACGGCTACGCTCTGGTGCAGGCGATCGCCCGACAGAGTTTTGCGAAGAGCGATCCGTCGCGCTATGCCGTGTTCTCCGAAAGGCTAACGGCGCTGGCAGGAGCCTACGACCTCATTCTCACAAGAGAGGCCCATTCGGCGGATATGTCCGAGACGATCCGAAAGTCGCTGCGCCCCCACCATGAGGTCGATGCCAGCCGAATGGAAGTAACAGGTCCACAGGTTTCTCTACCGGCGGAACTCACGCTGGCCCTGTCGCTGGTCGTGCACGAGCTCGGCACGAACGCGATGAAATACGGCGCGCTCAGCACCGACGAGGGCCGTATTGTCATTAACTGGACCCTCAAGGACCGGCGGGTTCTGCTGACTTGGCAGGAATCAGGGGGCCCCGAGGTTACTCGGCCGAACGCTAGAGGGTTCGGCTCAGTGCTGATCGAAAAGGCATTCCCGGCAAAATACCAGGCAAAAAGCCTTTCCACCTACGGGACCAGCGGCCTGATATTTGAACTCGCATTTTCTTTGCCGGGAGATCCGGCGGATGATCATCCGGCGACGTCTTTCCAGGCTGCCCGCGCCCAAAGCGAGGATGACGCAATCGAGAATCCGCGCAAAGCGAGCCACAGTTGAGAAAGGCTGCGGCTGCGACGGACCGTCAAAGGCACTGAGCCTCGTGCGCATGCAGGCTGTTTGCAGGCTCGCCTGACGTCCAGGTCATTCGCGCTGAATAGCACCTTCTTCCGTTGAAGAAAATTCCGCCCGACTTAGCATTTGGTCTCATGAATGCGAGATCAATCATGCTGCAAAGACTGGTGCGGGAACCCGATTTTGCCGTGCTCTGGCGGGCCGTCGGTGAATGGTATCGCTATTATCAGGTCGCTCCTGATGAGAGGACAACGGTTGTTGACGGTTATCGTAGGTGGCAACACGCGTGAACGCGGGTCTTCGTCGGCGGTTCATTAGCGCCTCGCCGGCTGCTGCCTCGGTATCGAAATGACGTGAGTGGGAACCGTCGAGACTCTGTCGATGGCGGATCGCGATTAAGGTCCTCTGCCCGGTATCTACGTCGCGTTTCCATTGCGGCTGGTCGGGCAAATGCGGCCCGCTTGCCGGTCGGTTGTATTTTAGCATCTTCGAAAGATTTCATTTGCTTTGCTTCTGGTGGCAGCGCATGGTTCCCGCCTCCAGCAGTCATCATCACGGGGGCTGCTGTTTGAGGGCCGCCATGCTCTTGCCCCGACCGAAAGGAGGGCCTGATGTCTTCCGAATTTTCTACGAAATATCTGACGAGCAAAGACCTCGGCATGCTGCAGCAGGTGCTGAGTGATGCTGGCTATACAGACGATATTCTTATCGAACCGCCTCGACCTTTCAATGCAGCAGCCAAGCTGATGATCCGCCTCTTTCAACAGGGAATGACGGATCCCACCAACCTTGCCAATGAACTTGATCGGCAATTCGGGAAGTCTCGGAAAATGGAGACGGCCTTTGCAGGTTCACCGCTTCATCGCTTCGCGATCCAAGGTCTTCCGACGAAGCTCCGTTCTATTGTTCATTAACGCCTTGCTCAAAGGCGAGGCTCGATCATGCGGCGGCAGAACTAGCGCAGGCTTTGATTACGAGGAAATGGACGATGTTTGAAGGCAGCAGAAGGGAACTGGACGACTGGCAAGCTGAAAACATGGGCGCGCTAGCGCCAAAAACTGGAAAGTTGCTGGGTGACAATCCGTATGATCCCCAAAGGGATCCGGTTCGCTACAGGCTTTGGAGAGAGGCGTATTTTAGGGCCCAGAATGAGATCGACGGCTTTAAGCAGGACCCCGCATTGCTCCGAAGCCTGCGCTCGTGAAATCCAACTTGATGATGCGGTGCTGATCGCCAGCGCGATCTTTCCACCGATCACTGGCACAAGGTAGCTCAGAAGGACGTCGAGCCGCACCAGAGACATCCCGTCGTTCGACCGAGGAAAATCAATGTCGCTTAAAATGCGCCCGAACATGCCGCCGTTCGTCACCAATGAAAACGGCCATATCCCAATGACCGACATCGCGGCAAACTGGCTCGTGATCGTGACGCGCGAGGCTTTGGAACGAGTAGCGTCGCCGCCCGACGCGTCGCTGGAGCGCCTGCTGGCATATGCCGACACCTTCGGCGAGGTCGCCACATATAAATTGGAGCATGGCCGCGCTGGCGAAGAGGAAACCATCTGGGTTCAAAGCGCGGATGTTGTCGAATGGCGAAGCACACAATCTATGTAAGTTTTTTCGACTGTGCGGGCCGCAGCCACGCGTTCACCCGCCTTTCGATGAGCGATTAGCTCGCATCGTTCATCGCAAGATCGCAAGCGCCGGACCAGGTTCGAGCGGCTAGGGGAGAAAGACCGCTCAAACCTAAACGGGCAACCGGATTTCAGGCTGCCTTAACGGGAACACTGGCTGCCCTGTATGCGATCAAGTCTTCGATGGTGATCAGATGGAGGCCATGCCGTTCAGAAAACCGCTCGAGTTCGGGAAGGCGTGCCATCGTGCCGTCGTCGTTGGCCACCTCGCAGATCACCCCGGACGGGGACAGACCGGCAAGCTTGGCGAGATCCACCGCTGCTTCGGTGTGGCCAGGGCGGGAAAGAACGCCGTTCGGGTGGGCCCGGGGCGGAAAGATATGACCTGGCCGGGCAAAATCCTCTGGGCGAGAGCCTGTTCTGACGAGTGCTTGAACGGTGGCAGCCCTGTCGGCGGCCGATATTCCAGTCGTCGTTTCGGGAATGTAGTCCACGGAGACGGTGAAGGCCGTCTTCAGCACTTCGGTGTTGCGTGGAACCATCAAAGGAATATCGAGTTCGTCGAGCCTGTCGCCTTCCATCGCAACGCAGATAAGGCCGCGGGCGTGGTTCATCATGAACGCGATTGCTTGCGGAGTGACGGCCTCCGACGCGATCACGAGATCGCCTTCGTTTTCCCGGTCACGGTCATCGACAACGACGACGATATCGCCTCGCGCAATAGCGGCGACCGCATCGTCGATTTTGGAAATTGCCATTTTCATGCCTTTCAAGGGTTAGCCGTCGTGAGCGGCGCGCATGGCCTGTCAAAGCCACCATTTTCCCTTGGGCGAACAAGCATAGGAAACGCCGCTCATGAGGCGGCGTCCGCTGCATTGCTCTCTTCCATCCGGACTGTAACCGTCGGCTCCGGCATCTCACCGGATCTGCTGACCCTCCGCTTCCACGAAGGCGCTCGCGGGCTCCGAGTTGCCTCGATACCGCCGGTGGGGAATTGCACCCCGCCCTGAGAACGCGTGTAACATAGAGGATCAATGCCGTATTCTGCAAGAGGCTGCCAGCTGCTGCCCATCGAGAATCTGTTTTTCGCGGTGAACGCACCGTTCCTCATTATCGAATGAAGCTACGACATGATCAGGCCGCCATCGACGTTGATCGTCTGGCCGGTAATATAGGCAGCATCGTCGCTGGCAAGGAAGGTGACGAGACCGGCGACATCTTCGCCAGATCCTGCCCGCTTCATGGGAATCCCCTCGATCCACTCTTTCATCAGTTCTCCGGGGCCGTAATTGCCGAGGAGTTTGCCCCAGGCCTGATCGTTATAGGCCCACATGTCCGTTTCGATGATACCGGGGCAGAAGGCATTGACGGTGATGTTTTCGGTCGCGACTTCCTTGGCAAGGCTCTGGGTGATCCCGACGACGCCCATTTTTGAAGCGGCGTAGTGTGGGGTGTAGATGAAGCCGTCGCGCGCCTGGCCGGAGGCGGTGTTGATGATGCGGCCGCCGCGTCCCAGCCTGCGCATGCGCAGAATTGCTTCCTGCGCGCACAAGAAGACGCCCTTGGTGTTGACGGCCATGACCCTGTCCCACTCGCCTTCCGTCATGTCTTCGATCCGGGCGATGGTGATGACGCCGGCGTTCTGGATCGACACGTCGACCGTGCCGTAAGCTTTCTCCGCTGCGTCATAGAGAGCCTTCACGCTGGCTTTGTCGGTGACGTCTCCGACGAAGGAGATAGCATTGCCGGCATCGGTTTTGATTTGCTCGGCGACTGCATGGACCGACTCTTCGTTTGCTGAAACCACGAGATTGGCGCCTTCTCTCGCAAACCGCTTGGCGATCGCTGCGCCGATTCCGCGGCTGGCTCCGGTGATGACGACGGTCTTGTTTTCGAAGCGTTTCATTTCTCTTCCTTTCCCGTTGCCAGGCGATATCGGGCGTCGGCCGCAGAGCCGGCAGTTCCTGTTGCGTCATGCTGCTTCAAGCGGCTGCCGAAATGATCTTGGCTTGTGAACCGCAGTGGCCGCCTGTGGTGCAGGCGCCCGACGCCTTTCGCTTGCGGTGTCGGGCCCCGGTAATCGCGGTCTAACCCTTCGGGTGCGCTTTGCGGGTTCTCGATCGGCGTGAAGGGCGAGCGGACGACGATGTCGCACGCCGCCTCGCTCGTAAGTCCCTTCAGCGCCTCGATCTCGGCCAGGGAGGAAGCGAGACCGTGTATTTTCTAGTTGCCGGCAATCAGCTTTCGCATGGCATCACCAGCCGCAGAAACCGCCGTCGACAAGCAGATCGACGCCTGGCACGAAACTTACCGCGTTCGACAGCAGGAACACCGCCGGACCGACCATCTCGTCGACCGCTGCCATGCGCTGCATCGGCGTCTGCTCTTCAAAGAGCTTGGTCTGATGGACCATCTCGGGACGCGTGTTCATCGGCGTCGCCGTGTATCCGGGCGAGATCGTGTTGACGCGGATGCCACGGCCGACCCATTCCATCGCCATGGACTTCGACATATGGATTACGCCGGCCTTGGAAGCGTTATAGTGCGCCTGGCTCAGTCCCCGGTTGACGATCACGCCGGACATGGACGCAATATTGACGATCGACCCGCGTCCGTTCTTCAACATGGCACGGGCCTCGGCCTGGCATGAAAGGAAGACCCCTTTCAGGTTAATGTCCATCAACGTCTGGTACTGATCCTCTTCCATCTCTTCCGCCGGGTTGGCGTTGGCAATACCTGCGGCGTTGACGGCAAGCGTCAGTGCGCCGAGCTCCGCCTCGGTGCGTGTGACCGCATCTGCAAGGGAATACTTGCTCGTGACGTCCGCCGCGATCTGGAGAGAACGGCGGCCTGCGCCCTGAATGTATCTAGCGGTGTTGGCCAGTCCGTCGTCAGTTCGACGGTCGAGCAGCGCGACGTCGGCGCCGCACTGTGCAAGACCCATGGCAATGCGCTGCCCAATCCCACTTCCGGCTCCGGTCACGATGGCAACCTGGCCGCTGAGATCGAAAAGCTTCGGGGCGTTCAGAGTGATGTCGGACACCGCTCTTCCTTTCTCTGTCTATTTAGATTGTAGCGAGCTCCATGACCGAGACGTCGTTTGCCTGGTCACGATTGAGAATGCCGGCCTGCTTGCCCTGGGCAAGCACGAGAATGCGATTTGAGACGCCGAGAACTTCCTCGAGGTCCGAGCTCACGACGATGACCGCCACGCCCTGTTTCGCAAGATTGACGATGATCTCGTAGATGCCCGCTCGGGCGCCGACGTCGATGCCTCTCGTGGGTTCGTCGAGGACCACGACCTTGGGATTGCGCATGAGCCATTTCGCGATGACGACCTTCTGCTGGTTGCCGCCGGACAGGTCCGACGCATACTGCTCCGCACGACCCTTGACGCCGAACTTGGCAACCGCCTTCTGCGCGAACGAGCGCTTGACGCGCGGTGTGATCCAATGCCCACCCAACATGTCAAGATTGGCGTAGATGATGTTCTCTCCGATCCGGTGCTCGACCACCAGTCCCTGGTCCTTGCGATCTTCCGGAACCATTACGATGCCTTTGGCGATCGCGTCGGCAGGATCACGGAGCCGCAGTTCTTCGCCTTCCAGCTTGATCGAGCCTGCACCGATCGGATCCGCTCCCGAAATGGCGCGCACAAGTTCGGTGCGGCCGGCGCCGACCAGTCCGGCAATTCCAAGGATTTCGCCTGCCTTCACGTCGAAGGTAACGTCGCGGAACGAATTGTCCGGAGAACTGAGCCCCGACACCTCAAGTACAGTAT
>NZ_JABEPH010000566.1:0-2477 GCF_013004495.1 Rhizobium sp. SEMIA 4085 | reverse complement strand
CACCAGTGCGCCCGCACCCGCGCCCAGCACACCCGCGGCAGGGCAAGCTTCGTTGATCCCTCGACGCTGCAGGTGATCAAGGATGACGGGGAGACCATGCAGGTCAGCTGCGCCAGCATCCTGCTTGCCGTCGGCACCAAGCCATTCCGCCCGGACTACATCCCCTTCGACGGCAGGAGCGTGATCGACAGCGACGAACTGCTCGATATCAAGGAACTGCCGCGTTCGATGGTCGTCATCGGCGCAGGCGTCATCGGCATCGAATATGCGACGATCTTCAGCGCCCTCGATACGGCCGTGACTCTGCTCGATCCCAAGTCGACCATGCTCGATTTCATTGACAAGGAGATCGTTGAGGATTTCACCTACCAGCTCCGCGACCGCAACATGAAACTGCTGCTCGGCCAGAAGGCGGACAAAGTGGAGACGCTCGACAACGGCAAAGTCGCGCTAACGCTCGACAACGGTCGCCACCTGACGACAGACATGGTGCTTTTTGCCGCCGGACGCATGGGGGCGACGGACGCGCTCAACCTTGCTGCCGCAGGCCTCGAGGCAGACAGCCGCGGCCGACTGAAGGTCAATCCGGAAACCTTCCAGACCTCGGTGCCGAACATCTATGCCGCCGGCGACGTCGTCGGCTTTCCGAGCCTCGCCTCGACCTCGATGGAGCAGGGCCGCATCGCCGCCCGCGTCGCCATCGGCGCGATCGCCAAGGAGCCTCCGAAATACTTCCCTTACGGCATCTATGCCGTGCCGGAGATTTCCACCTGCGGCCTTTCGGAAGAAGAGGTCAAGGAGCGCGGCATTCCCTACGAATGCGGCATCGCCCGGTTCCGCGAGACCTCGCGCGGTCACATCATGGGCCTCGAAACCGGTCTCCTTAAGATGATCTTTTCACTGAAGACCCGCCGTCTGCTCGGCGTGCACATTGTCGGCGAAGGGGCGACCGAACTCGTGCATATCGGCCAGGCGGTGCTCAACCTTAAGGGCACCGTCGAGTATTTCGTCGAGAATACCTTCAATTATCCGACGCTTGCGGAAGCCTACAAAATCGCCGGCCTCGACGCCTGGAACCGCATGGGCGACATCAAGTCGGAACTCTGAGCCGCCCGCCTCATTTCCAGCGCTGCCAGCACAGCACTCGCATTGCCGCCCAAAGAAAAGGCCCCGCCGAACCCGGCAGGGCCTTTAATTTCAGCCTTTGAAGAACCGATTACTCGGCGTCGCCTTCGGAGGCCTTCTTCTTCGGGGCGGCCTTCTTTTTGGGAGCAGCTGCCTCTTCGCCTTCGGAATCTTCAGCCTTTGCGGCTGCTTTTTTCTTCGGCGCGGCCTTCTTGGTTTCCTTCGCTGAACCTTCGCCTTCTTCGTCGGCGAGCAGCTCTTCCTTGGTGACCTTCTTGTCCGTGACGTCGATCTCGGTCAGCAGGTGATCGATGACCTTTTCCTCAAAGATCGGGGCGCGGATCGAAGCGGCGGCGCCCGGCTGGCTGCGGAAGAATTCGAGGATCTGCTTCTCCTGGCCCGGATACTGGCGCAGTTGCTCGTAGATCGCGCGCTGCATTTCGTCTTCGCTCACTTCGACACCGGCCTTTTCGCCGATTTCGGAAAGGACGAGGCCGAGGCGGACGCGGCGTTCGGCGAGTGTCTTGTATTCTTCCTTGGCCTTCTCTTCCGTCGTATCTTCGTCTTCGAACGTCTTACCCGACTGAGCGAGATCGTTGTTCACCTGGCTCCAGATGCCGTTATATTCGGCTTCGACGAGCGACTTCGGGGTCTCGAACTTGTACATCTCGTCGAGCTGGTCGAGGATCTGGCGCTTGACCTTCTGGCGGGTCAGCGAGCCATACTGCGACTCGATCTGGCCGCGGACGATTTCCTTCAGGCGATCGGCGGAATCGAGGCCGAGCTTCTTTGCCAGCTCGTCATTGATTTCCACGTCGGCCGGAGCAGCAACTTCCTTGACGGTGACGTCGAAGGTAGCTTCCTTACCGGCGAGGTTCTTTGCCGGATAGTCGGCCGGGAAGGTCACGGTGATGATCTTCTCGTCGCCAGCCTTGACGCCGACGAGCTGGTCTTCGAAACCCGGGATGAAGCGGCCTGAGCCGAGGACGAGTTCAGCACCCTGATCGGTGCCGCCTTCGAAGGCTTCACCGTCGACCTTGCCGACGTAATCCATCGTGACGCGGTCGTCATTGGCGGCTTTGCCCTTCTTGGTTTCGTAAGAACGGGCGCTTTCGGCAACCTTGAGAACTTGCTCGTTGACTTCTTCGTCAGAAATATCAACGACTTCGCGAGTGATCTTGATGCCCTGGACGGATTTCAGTTCAATCGGCGGCAGAACTTCGTAGGAGAGCGTGAATTCGAAGTCCTGCTCTGCGGCGAGAATCTTGTCCGCTTCGTCCTTGTCTTCCGTCATTGCGATTTCCGGCTGCGTGGCGGACTTCTCGCCACGGCTGGAAAGGATCTGAGTAGGC
>NZ_JABEPH010000565.1:0-2488 GCF_013004495.1 Rhizobium sp. SEMIA 4085 | reverse complement strand
CGCTGAGCTGGGTCGGCGACGGTGCCGAGTCCGTCAAGGGTTCAGGTTATGGCCGTGGCGGCATCTTCGATCGGATTGAACTGCGCCAGGACGGCCAGGGCGTGCGGTTTCACGATCATGACCACACGAGAATAGCGTCGCTTGCCGCCGAGGGTGCGCCACGTTTGCGCGAGATCGCACTTTTCATCGTTCCAAGTGACTTCCCTTTCGACGTGACGGCACCGTTTGAGCTTCAACTGCTCGTCCAACGCAGCGCCAGCGGTCGCGACAAAGCAGCCTTGCCCTACAATCTGGGCTATACGCTGCCGGACAATTACGTCTCCGTCAAGCGGGCAGCAGCGCCCCCGCCATCAGTTGCCGCCGCAGCGCCCGCAGATCGGCCTGTGGCTTCGGTAGCGGAAGTTGATGATGCGGGCCGGGCTCTCTGGATCAGCATCTGGCAGATGAATCGAGGCTCGATTGCCATCACGATCGGTGCACTCTTGGTCCTGACCGCCATTTTCTTTTTCCAGGACTGGTTGGTGCGACGCCCGAAGCTCTTTGCATGGGTGCGCAATGGCTATCTGCTGTTCACGCTGGTCTGGCTTGGTTGGTATGCCAATGCCCAGCTGTCCGTCGTGAATGTGCTGACCTTTGCCAACTCGCTTGCAACTGGATTCAACTGGGAGTTCTTTCTTGCTGCGCCGCTGGTCTTTATTCTCTGGGCCTCGGTGGCCGCCGGGCTCCTGTTTTGGGGACGCGGCCCCTTCTGCGGTTGGCTATGCCCTTTCGGAGCGTTGCAGGAACTCACGAACACTGTCGCGAAGACGCTCAAAGTCCCTCAGCTAAAGCTGCCCTGGGGCCTGCATGAGCGCCTTTGGCCGGTCAAGTACATCATCTTCCTCGGACTTTTCGGATTGTCGTTCTATTCGATGGCGCTTGCCGAAACGGCCGCCGAGGTCGAGCCGTTCAAGACCGTGATCATCCTCAAATTTGCTCGGCAGTGGCCTTTCCTGCTTTTTGCAACCGTGCTGCTGGGGGCTGGGTTGTTCATCGAACGTTTCTACTGTCGGTACCTCTGCCCACTCGGCGCAGCACTCGCCATTCCGGGCCGTATCCGGATGTTCGAGTGGCTGAAGAGATGGTCGGAATGCGGCTCGCCGTGCCAGCGCTGCGCCAAGGAATGTCCGGTACAGGCAATCCATCCCGAAGGCACTATCAACGTCAATGAGTGCATTTACTGCATGCATTGCCAGGAACTGTACCAGGACGACCAGCGCTGTCCGCACATGATCCAGGTACGGCTCAAACGCGAGAAATTCATGGCTCTTTCCACCCCTGCTTCCCGCGGCGAGACACCGCAAAAGCGACCCAAGGTGGAGGTCACCTACAAGGGCGATCCTATCAAGAGTCCTGATGCCGTGCCGGATCAGCCGGCATAACCCGAACAACCAAGGAGAGACGAAGTGGCAATTGATGATAGACAACCGCGCCTGAACCGGCGCCAGCTTTTGGGAACGACGGCCTTTGCCGCGGCAGCGGGTGCTGCAAGTGTTGGCGGTGCGTTGACGCTGTCGGGCGCCATGGCGACACCGGCACGTGCCGCAGACGGCCTTGCCTATGAGGTCAAGCCCGGTGAACTCGATGAATACTACGTCTTCGTGTCGGGCGGCCACTCGGGGGAAATCCGCGTCGTCGGCATGCCCTCGATGCGCGAGCTCATGCGCATTCCGGTTTTCAACCGCTGCAGCGCCACCGGTTGGGGTCTCACAAATGAAAGCCGCAAGGTCCTGACGGAAGGTCTGCTGCCTGAAACCATCGAATTTCTCGGCGAGCGCGGTGGTATTTATCTCAACGGCGATCTGCACCACCCGCATCCGTCCTTTACCGACGGCACCTATGACGGGCGCTACCTTTTTGCCAACGACAAGGCAAATACCCGTGTCTGCCGCATACGTCTCGACGTGATGAAGTGCGACAAGATCATTCAATTGCCCAATCAGCATACCGTTCACGGTCTGCGTGTGCAGAAATATCCTAAAACCGGCTATGTGTTCTGCAATGGGGAGGACCGTGTTCCGATCCCGAATGACGGCAAGGTGCTTGACGACCACAAGCAGTATCATGCGATCTTCACGGCCGTTGACGGCGAGACAATGAAGGTCGCCTGGCAGATCTCGGTCGATGGCAATCTCGACAACGTCGATGCCGACTATCAGGGCAAATATGCCTTTGCGACCTGCTACAACTCGGAAGAAGGCGTCACCCTTCCGGAGATGATGGCCAGCGAGCAGGATTGGGTCGTGGTTTTCGATCTCAAGCGCATTGAAGAGGCGGTTGCGAAGGGTGAATTCAAGGAAATGGGCGGCGTACCTGTCCTCGATGGCCGCCACGGCTCGCCCTATACCCGTTATATCCCGGTCTCCAACAGCCCGCATGGCATGAACACCGCTCCGGAACGAATTCATCTTGTAGCCAACGGCAAGCTGTCGCCCACAAACACCGTCTT
>NZ_JABEPH010000564.1:0-2501 GCF_013004495.1 Rhizobium sp. SEMIA 4085 | reverse complement strand
AATATGCCAAGGTTGCCGCTGCTCATGCGCGCAGCGAGGCCGAGAAGGTTCGTCTGCCGCTTTCCCGCGCCCGCGAGAATGCGCAGCAGGTGGATTGGGCTGCCTACAAACCGACCAGGCCACAGTTCATCGGCACCAAGGTGTTCGAGGACTATGATCTGGCGGAGATCGCCAAGTATATCGACTGGACGCCGTTCTTCCAGACTTGGGAAATGCGCGGACGCTTCCCAGCAATCCTCGAAGATGAGAAGCAGGGCGAGGCGGCGCGTGCCCTCTGGGCCGATGCGCAGGCGATGCTAAAGAAGGTGATCGACGAGAGGTGGTTCCGGCCGCGCGCCGTCATCGGCTTCTGGCCGGCGAACAGCACCGGCGATGATATCCGTCTCTTTACGGATGAGGCGCGCGCCGGAGAGCTTGCGACCTTCTATACGCTCCGCCAGCAGCTTTCCAAGCGCGATGGCCGCCCGAACATCGCGCTGTCGGATTTCGTCGCGCCGGTTTCGAGCGGCGTCGGGGACTATGTCGGCGGCTTCGTGGTGACCGCGGGCATCGAGGAAATTGCGATCGCGGAGCGGTTCGAGCGCGCCAACGACGACTACTCCTCGATCCTCGTCAAGGCGATCGCCGACCGCTTCGCCGAGGCCTTCGCCGAGCGCATGCACGAACGGGTCCGGCGAGAATATTGGGGCTATGCCAAGGACGAGACGCTGACCAACGAGCAACTCATCACCGAGGAATATGCCGGCATCCGCCCCGCGCCGGGCTATCCGGCGCAGCCCGACCACACGGAAAAGGCGACGCTCTTCCGCCTGCTTGACGCCGAAAAGGCAACAGGCGTGAAGCTCACGGAAAGCTACGCAATGTGGCCCGGCTCTTCGGTCTCCGGCCTTTATATCGGCCACCCCGACAGCTACTATTTTGGCGTCGCCAAGGTGGAGCGCGATCAGGTCGAGGACTATGCGGCTCGAAAGGGCATGGAGATTTCCGAAGTGGAACGCTGGCTCGGGCCGGTGCTCAACTACGTGCCCCGCAAGGCTGCCGAGGAGATCGACGACGCGGCGTAGGCAATGCTTGGCGCGATGTTCAGAGATTGACACAAAAATGCGGGAAAGTGATTCACTTTCCGGATTTATCTATTTGAATCAGAAGATAAAAGTCTCGGTCACCGACACGCCGAGGCTGTCTCGTTACCGGTGCAATTTCGAGGATTTGGCTTTGAACGAGCCTAAGGGGCCCGGCGGATGAAACTGTAAGCGAATGTTCCCTCGCTGCCGGGCACTCTTGAGGGTCGGCCATTCGTCGACATTGACAATAGAAAAAGCGTCGGCGGTGCCGTGTGCGCGTGGACGCGGCAGCGTTTAACCAATCATAATGTTCAGCTGACATCAAAGAAATTCGCGGCGTCCGTGCCGGGTGAACTCGACGAGCCTCGCTACTCCTGATTCTGGAATTCGCCGAATGTGCGCTGAAATTCCAATGCGGTGGTTTGGGCCATGGTCTTTCCGATAGGTTCTAAATCCGAATTATACGTATAATCTGCGAAGGCGTTTAGACCTGAGCTCAGCTTACCCGATCGTCAGTTCCGCCACGAAATCATAAGCGTCCCCACGATAAAGCGAGCGGGTGAATTCGACCGCGCGCCCCGAGCCGAGATAGGAGATACGCTCGATCGATAGTCCGGCGGCGCCAACAGGAACACCAAGGAGATGGGCGTCGGCTTCCTTCATATTCGTGGCTGAGATGCGCTGCACCGCGCGGACCGGTCGAACCTGGCGCCGCTCGAGTTCGGCATAAAGAGATGTCGTCACCACGAAGGGGTCTGGCAGGAATTCGCCGGAGACACTGGCATTCTCGATTGCCAGAGGCTGGTCGTCGGCGATGCGCAGGCGGCTTAGCCGCGAGACTTTGACGTCGGCAGCCAGGCCGAGGTTCATCATCTCGTCGGGCGAAGGGGTGTGGATACCCTTGTGCAGCCACTCGGAGCGAGAGGTCATACCGCGGCGTGCCATATCCTCGGTGAAGGACGTGAGCTGGGACAGACGCTGTTCGACCTTCGAGACCGGCTTGGCCACAAACGTGCCGGAGCCGTGGCGACGTACGAGCAGGCCGTCCGCGACGAGTTCGTCTATCGCCTTGCGAACAGTGACCCTGCTGACGGTCGCGAATTCCGCGATGTCGCGCTCCGGCGGCAAGGCGTCGCCGTGGCCGAGCGTACCGGCGCGGATGGCCTCTTCAAGGGTGCGGCGCAGCTTGACATAGAGCGGGCCGCTGCCGCCGGCTTGAAGGCGCTCGGGGGAAAGGATGCTGGCGAAATCATCCGTCATGCCGCACCCTTCTGTCGCCCTGAAGAAATTTTACTGCGAGATCGATCGCACCCTGGAGGACGTCGCCTTTTGGCTCTGTGAGTAGTGCTTTGTGCCGCCCGGCAAGCCAAGGTTCATAGGGCCTTGCGAGGCTACCGAGCAGGCCGATCGTCGGGCATTGTGTCCTGCGGAGGGCGT
>NZ_JABEPH010000563.1:0-2510 GCF_013004495.1 Rhizobium sp. SEMIA 4085 | reverse complement strand
ACTGAGGCCGGCGCGGGAGAAGAGCGCGGCGATCGCATCGAGATCGGCGGATGGTTCACCGCACGGCTCGCCCAGGATGAAGCGGCCATCGTTCGAGAGCTTCACCTGGCCGGGATTGATCACTTCCGCGCCCTGATAGGCAACGCAGCCGATGACGCGTTGCGGACCGATCAGGCGCCAGAGCCGGCCGCCCGGATCGAGGTCCTCCAACTGCAGTTCGGCATGCGGGCTTTGCCTGTCGCGGTGAAAATACCACCACGGAATGCCGTTCAGGATCATGACGACACGCGTTCGGTCCTTCAGCAGGTTGGCGATGCCTTCGGCTGCCGGGCCAAGCTGATGGCCCTTAAGACCCGTAACGATCAGATCCTGCGGCGGAAGCGCCGATGGATCATCCGTTGCGGTGATACGGGCGTTGATCGGCGTCTCGGAGCCGGCCTCGAAGAGGTCAAGGCCATTCTTCCTCATCGCATCGAGATGGGCGCCTCGCGCAACCACGGAGATCGTTGCTCCGGTGCCGAGTCCGGCTGCAAGCTTCACCGCCATGGCACCGCCAAGCGCGCCGGCGCCATAGATACAGATAGTCCTGAAAGGCATTGGGAGGGCTCCGCGCGATCATTGCTGTCGCGCTAGACTTAGGACGCACTCGCGCGATGGCGAGCGAAAATTATCGCTTCATGACCGATTTTTGACGCCTGCGTCAATGGGACGTGACGTCCGCAACAAGCTCATTGCGGCGGAGCTCATCGATCGCGGCAACCGCGTCCTCTGCCGACCATCCGGCGCGGACGGCAGCGGCGATCATCTTCACCTCCACCTCCTGCTCCAGAGCCAGAAAGAGCGGTTCCAGCGCTTCCTGGACTGTCAGAATATGCTCGCGCGGCGAGGCGATAGTCTGGCTTGCGGCTGACAAAGGCATCTCAGCAGTTCTCCTCCCGGCGAATTATTCATGAATCTCTACAACTATGCCACCAAGAAAAAAGTTCCATGGGGTATTCAGAAAGCATACGGCTTGTTCTTTCGCCCTGCCTCTGCCTTGTTGCTTGCTTAGCCTGACACTCGATTCGGTTTGCCGCAACGAGGGCGGGACGAGAGATGGCATCAAAGGAGAATATGATGACGGACGCCAAGAGCGGGATTTCGGGATTGCGGCCGCGGATCACGGTGATCGGCGTTGGCGGCGGCGGCGGCAATGCCATCAACAACATGATCTCCGAAAATCTGGAAGGTGTCGACTTCATCGCCGCCAATACGGATGCTCAGGTGCTGGCAACGTCCAAGGCGTCGCGCCGCATTCAGCTCGGCGCGCACGTGACTGAGGGGCTCGGTGCCGGATCGTTGCCGGAAGTCGGCCGTGCAGCGGCCGAAGAATCGATCGACGAGATCATGGATCACCTGGCAGGTTCGCATATGTGCTTCGTCACCGCCGGCATGGGCGGTGGCACCGGCACGGGTGCTGCGCCAGTGATTGCGCATGCGGCACGCTCAGCCGGCATCCTGACGGTCGGCGTCGTCACCAAGCCCTTCACCTTCGAGGGCAACCGGCGCCTGAGGACGGCGGATATCGGCATCGAGGCGCTGCGCCAGGCGGCCGATACCGTAATCGTCATTCCGAACCAGAACCTTTTCCGCATCGCCGATGCGAAGACCACCTTCGC
This sequence comes from Rhizobium sp. SEMIA 4085, assembly GCF_013004495.1. NCBI lineage: Bacteria > Pseudomonadati > Pseudomonadota > Alphaproteobacteria > Hyphomicrobiales > Rhizobiaceae > Rhizobium > Rhizobium sp. SEMIA 4085. Next base: position 852 of record NZ_JABEPH010000563.1, on the reverse strand, counting down.
TGACGCCTTCATGACCGCCGACCGCGTACTCTTTGCCGGTGTCGGCTGCATCACTGACCTGATCGTCAAGGAAGGCCTGATCAATCTCGACTTCGCCGACGTCAAATCGGTGATGCGCGGCATGGGCCGGGCGATGATGGGGACCGGTGAGTCATCCGGCGACGAGCGCGCGCTGAAGGCGGCCGAAGCGGCGATCGCCAATCCCTTGCTCGACGACATCTCGATGAAGGGCGCCAAGGGCGTGCTGATCTCGATTTCCGGCGGTTCGGACATGACGCTCTTCGAAGTGGACGAGGCCGCAAGCCGCATCCGCGACGAGGTGCAGGATGACGCCGACATCGTCGTCGGCGCGATCTTCGACCGCAATCTCGACGGCAAGTTCCGCGTGTCCGTCGTCGCAACGGGCCTCGACGCTGAGCTCTCCGCATCTGCACCGGATGCCGTCGCTCAGCGGATCCATACGCGCACGCTTCAATAAGACGCAATTTCGCTCCGCCTCGGATTTTCCTCAGGCGGAGCGAAATTACTGGCAGCAGTTTCGTCAAGCGGCGGCGTCTGCTTGAAAATCCGTCGAGACGGCGAGTTCGCGCCATTCGGCAAGCTCTTTGGCAACGCTCGCATTCTGCTCCTCGATCTTCGCGACTGTATCGCTGCCGAAGGGCATGCGGAGCGGCGGGTTTGCCGCGTTCGCAAGGGTGATGATGCCGGCTGCGAGCCTTGCCGGGTCGCCCGGCTGGGCATGGTTTGCATCGGCTGCGAAATCGCGCATGTTGCCGGCCCGGCGGGCCGGTATACCCGGGGATCGGGCGCGGGGGGCAGGCGAGGGGGTGGGGGCGGAGGGGAGGCGGGGGG
>NZ_JABEPH010000562.1:0-2468 GCF_013004495.1 Rhizobium sp. SEMIA 4085 | reverse complement strand
ATGAGACAGAGCCATGCCTCTGCTCCAAACAGGGTCAATCGAGCTCGGACATGCCGATATCGTCGAGGCGGTGACGGACTTTGCCCAGGCGAAAGCCAAAGGGAAAAAGCCGGCCGAACGCACTCTGTTGCTCAACCGCATTGTCACCGACACCCGCGTCTGCTCCTTTATCTCCAATACCGATGAAAGCACCTTCCGGTTCACGCACAAGTCCTTCTTCGAGTTCTTTGTGGCCCACGCCATCATCCGAAACCTGACGAAGTATAGAAGTTTCCGGCGGTCGCAGAACAGCGAAAACTTACCCGAGAAATCATGATCTTCCTGGGGAGCTTCGTCCGAGATTATCCGGAGCATATTTCCAGGATGGAACTCTGCTTTCGCAATTCAAACATATCGGGCCCAACGCGTGGCAGCCTCGCAGGCATCTGCCTTGCGTCCGGCGTCCTCCTCGAAACCCTGCAGCTGGCCGCGACCCAGATCTACGACGTCGAGCTCAAGCGTTACCGTGGCGAACACGCTTACTTCAACAACGTCAAATTCAGTCGCGTCAATATTGAAGATGTGCATGCTAACGATTGGCACCTGACGAGCTGCGAAGCGACTTCGTCGAGCTTTAAAGCCTGCAGCTTCCGGCAATCCAAATTCGATCTCGACCTGACCGAGACGACGTTGGAACGATGCAGCTTCGATGCCTGCGACGGCAAGCTTTCCGCCTCCAAATCGAATATCGACCAGCTTTCGCTCACGAGCGGCACGATCTTGATGACCGAGGGTGGCCACTATCGCGACACGAAATTCCATGCCGTTCGAGATGTCCACTTTGCCGGCGACGCGACGGAATTCGTAATGGACGGCAATAGCCGCTTGTCGCAGTGCAAGGTTCGTTCGGCGGAGCTCAGGAGATGGTATCATGACCGAAGCAGAATATCCTTTGATGACTGCATCTTCCTCGGGCTCTACGTCGATTACTATGATCTTTCAAAGCTCGCTGGCCTGCATCAATCAAACAAGCGTGGCCCGCTGCAAATCCGGACGTGTTCAGGCGTGATCTTTACGGACGATCCATCGCGAACCCTGTCCGAGGAGGAAGACGGTGCCGTGAAACAGCGCCTGCCGGATATATTTATCGCAGTTGGGTCTCGTCAGGATGGCGCTCGGCGAAGCTGCAGGCGATGTCACGCCAAGCGCCTCTGACCTCGAGGCGGCGAAAAAATTGATCAAGGATCTGGCGCTGTTCGTCTCGTCAAGACCGTCGATGGCGGCCGTTGAGAACAGCATACTTGCAAAAATACTGAAGCTTTCACGATAGGACGGGCGGGGTCAAGGCAAAGCGAGGGAAGCTCCAGCGGACGACGCGGCCAGCCTTCCGGATCGTACGGGACTTTCAGAAGAATTGATCTCACCGCCAGGTCCTTGAGAGCGGACGAAGACAGGCGAAATGTTCGCATTGGCCGCCCCTCGGTTTTGCTGCGGTCTGAACCGCCAGTCGTGCCTTGATTGGCACGAGTTGATCCTAGCTAGTGCCCGTCCATAAACGGTAAATCACTGAAATTATTGGAGGAATCGCGATATTGCCGCAGGTAAAGCCCGGCGGTTTCAGGTATACTTTAGATCAAGCTACTGCTTCTAAAGACAAACCGTAACCGCCGGAGCCGACAATGCGCCAAGAACGCACCGTCCAATCCAGTATATTCGATCTTTTTGCCGGACACGAGATCGGCCGTGAACTGAAAGCCATGTCTGAGTGGCTGGATGAGCATGGCGATCTGCTCGGGCTGGTGGCGCGCGACCTTGCGCCGGCATGGTCTCAGACAGACCGGCCGCGAGGGGCTACCAGCCGAGGCTGTGCTGCGCTGCGCGCTGCTCAAGCAACATCGCCAGTTGAGTTACCAGGAACTGGCCTTCCATCTCGAAGACTCCGCCTCGTTCCGCGCCTTTGCTCGGCTGCCGTGGGGATGGAATCCGAAGAAGTCGGTCTTGCACAAGACGATCAGCGCGATCCGGGCGCAAACCTTTGAAGAGATCAACCGGGTGCTGCTGGCGAGCGCCCGGCAGGAGAAGCTGGAAAGTGGCAAGGTCGTGCGCGTGGACAGACCGTCACCGCCGCACTGATCCATGAGCCGAGCGACAGCAGCCTGTTATGGGACCCTGTCCGGGTGACGGTGCGGCTGTTGCAGCAGGCCGGCGGTTGAACTCTAGCAGGCGCAGCTCCGCCACTACCGGCCGCTGATCGGGCAGATCATCGCCCAGACCGAACGGCGGGTCCTGGCCGGGGAGCCGGTCCCGGCCGGCGAGAAGCTGGGGAGCCCCTTCCAGCCGCATGCCGGCATCACCGGCAAGGGCGGCCCCGGCCGCGAGCACGGCCCCAAAACCAAACTCACCACCCCCCCAAGAGGCCAGATCCTCACCCCCGCCATCGAAGCCGCCACCACCACCCCCCCAGAGCGCCGCTCGCCCACCATGGACAG
>NZ_JABEPH010000561.1:0-2516 GCF_013004495.1 Rhizobium sp. SEMIA 4085 | reverse complement strand
GTAAGCGGTGAATCTATCCCATCTGGCGAAGGCACTTTGGTGGATTTATTGATACTGCTGAATGAATGAACTCGGGCGTGAACTTCTATGTCTGCTCCTATGTCTGAACATAGAACTTTCCATATGATTGAAGCTGTCGCCAGTCCTCTGGAAGGTGCGCCGAGGCAAGTCCGGCGGCAATGGTCGGACGAGTTTAAGGCGCAGGCGGTCGCTGAGACGATGCAGCCGGGCGCGAGCGTTTCGGCGATAGCCCGGCGCATCGGCGTTGATCCGTCACAATTATTTACATGGCGGCGCAATGCCCGGCTGCGAGCCGCGGCTTTGCCGGCGGATGAAACCGCCGGTCTCTTACCGACACCATCATCCAGCAATTATTCCGGGGTCGACATCATCATCGGTGATGCGGTAATCCGCACAGCTGCCGAGACCGATGAGGCTCATCTTGTTCGGGTGATCCGTGCGGTGCGCTCCGCATGATCCCGGCCGGTGCGAAGGTGTTTCTTGCAAGCCACCCGGTGGACTTCCGCAAAGGTCCCGATAGCCTTCTGTCGCTGGTGCGCGATGCTGGCAACGATCCATTCAGCGGAGCGCTCTATGTCTTTCGCGCCAAGAGAGCAGACAGAATTAAGATCGCTTGGTGGGATGGTTCCGGTGTGTGCCTCTATTCGAAGCGTCTGGAAAAAAATCGGTTCGTTTGGCCAAAGATCGGGCCTGCCCGTGTGCAGCTCAATCACGCGCAGCTCCTTGCCCTCGTTGACGGGATGGACTGGAAACGTGTCCGTACCGTTGCAGTGAAACGGCCGGAATTTGCTGGGTAAAAGCCCTGCGGCAGAGTGAATCAGGCTTCTGAAACTGCGGGAAATTGTCAGCAAAATATGCTCTATTCGCAGGCATGACGCCAGCTGATCTCGACCTTCCCGATGACGTTGATGCGCTGAAAGCCATGATCCTGGCGATCGCCGAAAAGGCTGCGCGCGCCGACGCTCTGGAGAGTGAAGTCGCTGATCTGAAAGCCCGCAATGCCGATGCTGACGAACAGATCGCCAAGCTGAAGCAGGTTCTCAAAGCCTTCGACCGTTACCGCTATGGAAGACGCTCGGAAAAGCAGAGCAAGAACATCGACGCGGATCTCGACGAGCAAGGTGCGTTTGTCTTCGAAGAGATCGAGACCGGCATTGCCGCCATCCAGGCGTTGGTCGAAAAAGGAAGAGGTCCAGGCGCTGCAAAACGTGCACCCCGTCCGCGCAAGGGCTTCCCACCGCATCTGGAACGTATCCATGTGGTGATCGAGCCGGACGAGCTTCCTGAGCATGCTGGCAAACAGAAGATCCTGATCGGTGAAGATACCTCCGAGCGGCTTGATGTCATTCCACCGAAGTTCCGGGTGATCGTCACGCACCGCCCGAAGTATGCCTTCAAGAACGAGGACGGTGTCATCCAGGCGTTGGCACCGGCGCATATCGTAGAAAGCGGCATTCCAACGGAAGCGTTGCTCGCCTATATCGCGGTCTCCAAATATGGTGATGGCTTGCCGCTTTATCGGCAGGAAGCGATCTTCCTGCGCGACCATGTCGACGTCGACCGCGGAATCATGGCGCGGTGGATGGGCAAGCTCGGGTTCGAACTTGAGATCCTTGCAGACTACACCTTCGGCCAGATTAAACGAGGCGAACGAATCTTTGCCGACGAGACGACATTGCCCACACTTGTTCCTGGATCGGGGTCGGCAAAGACAGCGTATCTATGGGCGTACGCACGGGACGACCGACCGTTCGGTGGCAGTGGACCGCCGATGGTTGCCTATCGCTTTGAAGACAGTCGATCCGGTGATTGTGTCGCGCGGCATCTCGACGGCTATCGCGGCATCCTGCAGATCGATGGCTACACTGCTTACAACCGCGTCGCCCGACCTGACCGGGGAAACGACGGCGCGCTATTGGCTGGGTGTTGGGCGCACAGTCGCCGCCGGTTTTACGAACTTCATGCGAGCGACAGTTCCAAGGTGGCAACGGCGACGATCGAAAAGATGGGCGCGCTGTGGGCCATCGAGGAAAAGGTGCGCGGACAAAGCCCCGATGTCCGCGTGGCCGCCCGCCAGGAGGCCTCCGCTGCAGTCGTTGCCGATCTCTACAAGCTTTGGCAGGACACGCTGCCCCGTATCTCTGGAAAGTCAAAGCTCGCCGAGGCCATTCGCTATTCCCTTCATCGACAGGAAGCCTTCGAGCAATTCCTTCACGACGGCCGGATCGAAATCGACTCCAATATCGTCGAGCGTGCAATCAGGCCCCAGGCAATCGTTCGCAAGAATAGTCTGTTCGCGGGTAATGCCGGCGGCGGCCGGACTTGGGCGACGATCTCAACTCTCATTCAAACGGCCAAAATGAACGGTGTTGATCCGCTCGCTTGGCTAACGCAGACCCTCGAACGCATCGCCGCGGGTTGGCCATCGAGCGAGATCGACGCCCTTATGCCTTGGAACTTCCAGAAGTAACGGTCTCAGTTCACCGCTTACGACG
>NZ_JABEPH010000560.1:0-2540 GCF_013004495.1 Rhizobium sp. SEMIA 4085 | reverse complement strand
TTTAGCGAGGAAAACTCACGGCACGCATAAAGCAGAGGAGGCGGTCCCGGCCGAATAAAATTGGTTGCAGCACCCGGTAAACAGCTGGAACCGTCCGAGCCCCTTGCCGGTTTTGTCGATCGCAAATCATCTGCGGGATCAAAATGGCCTCTCGACCAGCACGGACAGCGTCGAAGCCGCGGGCAGCCTCGAGCGATATGCTCGCCCGCAGCAAAATCCCTGTTTGGGTCGTCAAGGCGCTTCTTTCCAGCGGCATCAAGCGGGTCAGTAAATTGTCTTCCATGACCGACGACGAACTTCTTGCTATTCCCGGCATAGGCAAGCGAGCCATCGAGCTCATCCGATCGTCTCAGAGCAGAAAATGACGGGAAGCAGGAGCTAACCAATCGGGAACCGTGCGTTCGCTGAGCGGCGATGGTAAAACGCGGAACTCTCCGCCTTCGCGCAGGTTTGGATTTCCGCAACATGGAAGCATTCAATGTCAGCGTCCAATTCCGAGCAGCAAGAACGCACGATATCGAAACGTCTCGACCGCAACATCGAGGCTCTGCTGAAGCGTCGGGAGCAGGAGGCGCGCCAATCGACCCGGCAGGACCGGGTGGCCGATGCCATTACCCGTTTCGCGGGATCCATGATGTTCGTTTACCTGCACCTGCTGATATTTGCACTTTGGATCATCGTCAATGTCGGCCCGCTTCCGCCCGTGCTAGCTTTCGACCCGTCGTTGGTCATTCTGGCGATGGCGGCATCCGTCGAAGCGATTTTCATCTCAACGTTCGTGCTGATCAGCCAAAACCGTATGGCGGAAGCCGACGACAAGCGCGCCGATCTCAATTTACAGATTTGTCTTCTGGCGGAGCATGAGACGACGGAGTTGCTCACCCTGGTCGCAGCCATCGCAGAGAAGCTCGACGTCGAAATCGAGACCAGAGAGGGACTCGAGGAACTGAAAGAGCAAGTAACGCCGGAAGCGGTGCTGGACGAAATTGAAGAGAAAATGCGGCGTCGGGGGACCAAAGCCCCGCCGGCGTGAAGCCGCGATCGCGGTTGCCGTGTCGCCTGCTTCACCATTGCGCGTCCCGAAAGAATTCCACCAGGCTGCGACCCGCATCGCTGCGATCGCGGAAACAACCAGTCCTTTCCGCAGTTTGACCGCAGCACTACATCGCGAGGCCGGAACATTGTTATGATGTTCCGGCCTCCTTTGCCATTGCGGTGGTTGAAACAGCGCGATGGCGGTGCGCAAAGCGGTTGGTCTTACCGGGCCTGAACTTTCGTTCGTAAAAAAGCATAACCTTTTGCGCATTTCGAGGCTTCGTCGAACCGTTGAGAGAGCTTCGCGTATAAAGGAGACTTGCGATACGACAGCGTCATACTCATCATCCGGCAGCACAGCCAGCAGACAGTTCTCTTTGGGCTTTAGTGAATCACCTGCCATTGTTTTGCCTCGGGAGCGCTGGGCGATAGCAACTGTCAACCGGCCGGCTTATTTCTCGGCCGGCGGTTGCACCGGCGGAAATCTTTGAATCCCTACGCACGGATTTGGTCCCCCAAAAAATCGCGTGTAACGCTTCATGTTCGGTTTGCCGAGCTTAGATACCGGCGGTGTCGCCGGCGTTGCCCCGAATTATTGGCCAAGCGCACTATCGGCCGGAACTTTCCCTCGCGTGATCTGTTCGACGCTCGCGCCCCAAGAGAGAGCGTGGGCGGAAATCGAATGGAGGTTTCTATGACGACCGCAAACACGACAACCGATCATTCAGCAATTCGCAAGTGGGTGGAAGCGCGCAAGGGATACCCCTCCCGCGTCAAGGGCGCCAAGCAAGGTGGCATATTGCGGATAGACTTCGGGGAGCCGGAAGAGAACCTGGAAAAGATCTCGTGGGATGAATTCTTCGCTATCTTCGATGAAAACGAGCTCGCCTTCCTTTATCAGGACAGCACCGAGGACAGCGGGACAAGCCGGTTCAACAAATTCGTCAGCCGTAAATGACTGGATGGTGTCGTCGACTGTCAATGGTCGGGCTGTCATCTCTGCGCTTGCGGAGAATCGTCGAAACTGGGTGCAGAGGCGAGCGTTTAATTCGGAAACGATGTCGACCTAAGGCGCGGCGGTGACGCGCCAGATCGTGTTGCCGACGTCGTCGGCGATTGGTAGATCAGGTCTTATCGACGGCACGGGGCGGCGGAGCAGGAATATCGACGGCTGATCGGCAGCCATCTCGCGCGTTGAACGTCTTTTCCAATCAGAATAGGCAAATGGTCCGCGATTAAAGCTAGCGCTCCTGCGTCATAGCCAAGCCCCCACCGACAGCAGTTTCGCTTGCGTCTTAGGCGCTCGAGGCTTGCCCGTCTCACACAGCAGATGGCATCTAAAATGGCCTGCAAATAACTGAGGTCAGCTGAACCGAGCGCTTTCAAATGAGCAGACTGAGAATCGAGCGGAGCGCCTTTCCTGGTACAAAGGCTTTGGATTATGCAGCCACAATCAGTGTCAGCGTAACTCTCCCAAGCGCACGGACCTAATCGTGCATCAGATC
>NZ_JABEPH010000559.1:0-2556 GCF_013004495.1 Rhizobium sp. SEMIA 4085 | reverse complement strand
GGACGCGACGCAGAGCGACACTCTGGTGCTACCATTATTCATGCCCTGCGGCGCACCATGCGGCCGACAAGGGAGTTCATCGCACTTGTTGCCGCGCGCGCCGGCGGGGGGGCGGCGCCGGTAGGGCCCGTCCGTCCAACGAAATTCTCTCCCCGTCTGGCAGTAACCCGTTGTGGTGTTTACTGCAACAGAACTCGTCCGCCATCACCGGGGATCGAGCGGCCCCGCCGTACCGATATCTTTCCAGATCTGCCGCCTCAGTCCCAACCGGACGAGACAATCCTCGATAAACCAGCCGATGACCTCCTTTCGGCCCTTCACGAAAGGCAAGAATGCTGTGTCAAGGCCGACAAAGGGAAGAAACGGATTGGGTCGCTGCGATGCATAGATCTCGACGCGCACGGATGGACGGACGGATTTGCCCCTGGCGTGGAATCCAAACGTATCTCCGACCACGAGCGTATTGGCTGGAACGGCGAACTTGGTAGGTTTAGGCAAACGCAAAAGGTGCAGCTGGTTCTCTGGAATCCGGAATGAGCCGTTCTCGCCCCGGATGGACGCCACGATGCTCTTCCTCTTGTGCCAGGCGAGCCGCCGCTTGGTCAGCTTGTGAGAGCCGGCAACATAGGTGAACGGGCCTTCATCTTCTGGGACGTCGCAAAGGAAGAACCAGGCCTTCACCGTCGAGTGAAACGTATCCATATGAAGATCGGTTTGCGGATCCTTCCCCTTGCCTTCTTCTGTCTCCGTCCCAAAAATCGTTTGGATGCAGATGGCCGGCTCTGCCTTGAACCCCCCAACATAACGTAGCGGATTGCTCCAGCCGTTGCTATCCACCAGGGCGCGGATGGCAGGGTAATTTTCCAGGACCTCTGGTGTAAGCGAGGTCCTACGCGTCACCGCTTTCCCTTGGGTCATTTCGCGCGCCGGCGCACGAAGAGCCTCAACTTCAGACCGCAACTGCGCGAACATTTCCGGTGTTAGAAAATTGCGTCGTTCGATATAGCCGTTCTCGGCGAAGAAGGCGCGCTCATGTTGAGGAATAAGGTGCTGCAGGCGCCGGCGTCGCGACTCTACAATTTTCGCGGCTATTTTCACGCGCCAGATGTGGAGCCCCTTCCGATTGAGTTTTACGCTCCCAAGAAGCGGATTTTCAATGAAGCGCTTTTCGCCGGTTACGATCTGAAACACATAAAAAGGAAGCATCAGCACCTTCAACGGCGACCACTTCTGCTTCGGCATTGTCCCCTCCTTCGACTTTCTCAGTTGCGCGCTAAATTGCCGCGGATTCGCGGAGAGAGCAAGAACGGTTCTGTTTCGTCCTCATTTGTCGGTAGGTGTCGTGTGCGATAAGCTATCCTGACGCAGCCCGGGTGGACGCTTGCCATGAAGTGGAACTTGTAAAGTTCCCGCCGACCGCGCGGCGCCGGAGAGAGGAGCGACGAATGAGGGGATTTGTTGAGGTGTTCCTTTGTTGCGCTTTCCTTACGGCATGCAACTCCACACGCAATGTCAGACAATCTTCGGTCTCGGATTACGCTCAGATGTCGGACACGCGCCTCTGCAGCCAGGTACTTGATTCGGATCATACTGTCAGACTGGCAAGGTCATCTCGCGACTTGATATGTTGACATCTCTGTCGCGGAATTCTTGTCATTGAGCCTTGGGTGCATTACCCGCTTGCAGGCTTTCGCAGAAGCATCGCAATTTAAGAAACGATTCTGTACCCTAGAAACTGGAATAGGCGATTGGTTAAAACAACGACGATCTTAGCTGAAGCAGCAAAAACGCCATTCAGGATCATTGGTGGCATTGCAAGTCGGCCGCTTCCGAAGCGGGGCAACCCGCCGCTCTTTCTTTTCGGATTCGCCGCTTGGAAGGCTTTCATGTATGACTGGTTTCCGGACAAGGAGATCATCTTTGCGCCGACCGGGCTCTGGCCCATCGAATTTGATATCAACTGGAAATGGCGCATCCTAAGTGACCGGCGGGCCGAAGTCATGGCGTGGCAGTACAAGGGCCTACCTCAGCTGAAAAACTTTTGCGCGTCCAATAACATTCCATTTCATTATGTCGAAGACGGCTTCATTCGTTCGGTATCGCTTGGAGCTTTGCAAATACCTCCAATGTCTTTGGCATTCGATCGGCAGGATATGTATTTCAATGCCAATGGCCCGACTGATTTGGAAGCAATTTTGTCGACCTTCGACTTTGATGGCAACGCGGATCTGATGCGTCGAGCGCAAGCACTGATAGAGCAACTGTTGAGCGCCGGGCTGAGCAAATACAACTCGAGTGCAGACGCCCAGATCGAGGAGATTTATGGCCCCAAAACCCGAAAGCGCATTCTTGTTATCGGGCAGGTGGAACGCGATGCTTCCATCGCCTACGGATCACGGGAAAAGCACAGCAACAATGACCTTGTCCGGCTCGCATATCGGGAAAATCCCGGAGCGCAAATTATCTACAAGCCGCATCCAGAGGTCCTTCAGGGAACTGCCGAAGCTATGTCGGATCCAAACTCGGTTCGCGGTATATGCACGGTTTTAGAACAGG
>NZ_JABEPH010000558.1:0-2558 GCF_013004495.1 Rhizobium sp. SEMIA 4085 | reverse complement strand
TACTCGACATGATGAGGATGAGGTCGACGTCGTCGAGAACGTTCTCGATCGCCGACAGCGGCGTTGCCGGATTGACCGTCACTCCAACCTTCTTACCGAGATTGCGGATCGTCTGCAGCGAGCGGTGAAGATGCGGTCCTGCCTCAGCATGAACCGTGATGCGGTCGCAGCCGGCCTTGGCGAAAGCCTCCAGATAAGGATCGGCCGGCGAGATCATCAGGTGGCAATCGAAGGTCGCGTCCGTATAGGAGCGCAACGACTTGATGACGTCGGCGCCGAAGGAGATGTTCGGCACGAAATGGCCGTCCATGACGTCGAGGTGGATCCAGTCTGCGCCTGCCGCCGTCACATCGCGTACTTCCTGTCCGAGCTTGGCAAAATCCGCAGCCAGAATGGAGGGGGCAATCCGGATCGGCAGGGTCATGGCACTCTTCTTCCTCCGTGGGGAACTTGCGGCGGTTTAGCAGGGCTCAATCGAACGGGCAACAGCATCGACGCTGCACTCGTGAACTCTGTGTAAACGGCATTCTCGTCTCGGGTTAATCGCCGGACGCGGCGGGCGCGGCGAAAATGCCGCGGCGCCATTCCAGCAGCCTGTAAGGGTTCTCCGAAAGCTCGTGGCCAGCCGTGAACGTCAGATCGCCGATCGGCGTAGAGAACCTCGTGCCTGCGAGTTTTTCGGCCACCGTCTTTCCTTCTGCCATGGCGGCCGTTGCCGCCTGCTGCGCGACGGCCGCTGCTGCGGCTGCCGGCAGGACATAGCCTTCAGGCTCGATGCCTTGCGCGCGCAACTCCGCCGCTGCGGCTTGTGCGGGCTGCAAAGTGTCGAATTCCGGCATGGTGACGGCACGCACGCCGTCCGGAAGCGGCAGCGGCTGGTTTGCCGCGCGCATTGCATCTCCGCCTAAAATAGCGAGCGGAATCTTCTCAGCTGCGGCATCTCGGGCGATGACTGCGACGTCGGCGCGGTCGCCGCCGATGAAAACCTTGGTGGCGCCGGCCTTCTTCAGGCGGCGGACGAGGGCGATCTGCTGATCCTGACCCGGGCGATAGGTGTCCGTAAAGACGGGCTTCAGCCCTTTTTCCTCAAGTGCATTCCGGATGGCCTCGGTCAGTTCGCGGCCATGGATGGTGCCGTCCTCGATGAGGGCGATCGGCGCTGCCTCCCAGTCGTTGAGCATCGCTTCGATGATGCGTGCGGCTTCGGCGCCATCGGCCGGCGCCAAACGAAACAGCGGCCAACCGTTCTTCAATGCGTCTTCCATCAGGATGCGTGCGCGCACCGAGACGGTGATCGCCGGAATGTTTGCATCCTTGAGCTTCGGCAATGCACTTTCCAGCGTTTCGCTGCAGAGAAAGCCGATTGCGACTTGTACCTTGGCGTTTACCAGCGCATCGGCAATCGCGGCACCACTGTTTTCCTCACAGGGCTCGTTGATTGTGACGACCGTATTGCCATCCTTGGTGATCTGATAGTTCGCTCCGGCGAATACCTGGGCGCCAAGCTGCTGCAGGTTGCCGCCCTGGGGGGCGATGACGCCGATCGTAACGCCCGCGGCATGGCTTTCGGCTGCTGCAAGAAACAGCATCGAAAAAGCCGCTATGCCACGCAGAATACTCATGAAAATCGCCGGTTCCCTGTCGCCCTTCATGCCCTTTTAGCTGCCCGGCGGCAATCGTCAAAGAAAAACAGGCGGAATGCGCCGCATTTCGTCGGCTTCATTGTAGAAAAGGTAACCGATGCCATCCATATTAGCGGCACGAGAACAGGCGGCGCGGCCGCAGGAGACCGCATTTGTTGAACAGGCAGCCGATCGATCCCCAGCTTTATCGCGATGCCATGAGCCGTTTCGGCGGTCATGTGCAGCTCGTGACGACGGTGCTTGGCGAGACACGCCGCGGGGTGACGATTACCGCGGCCTGTTCGGTATCCGACGATCCGGCCTGCGTGCTCGTCTGCCTCAACAACAGCAATCCGAAGAACGACATCTTCTTCCAGAGCGGCATTTTCGCGCTGAACACGCTTGGCGCGCACCATCAGGCGCTGGCCGACGCCTTTTCCGGACGCACGCCGATGAGCAACGACGAGCGGTTTGCGACCGGCAAGTTCGACAAGCTCGTCACCGGTGCGCCCGTGCTCTGGGATTCGCTTGCCTCCTTCGATTGCAGGGTGATGGAGATCAAGGAGATGTCGACCCACCACATCATTTTCGGTGAGGTCGTGGCCGTGCGTTTCAACGAAACAAAACCGGCGCTGCTCTATATGAACCGCGACTATCACACGCTATAACTCCCTTAAAAGGGAGGAGACATGCCCGATCATCCGCTGCCGCCCGCGTCTATCGACGAGACGATCGCCATGCTGGCAAGAGAGGATTATCTCGCAGGCCGGTCGCTGGCGACGGTCCTCTTTCTCGCCCTGAAGATGAAGCGGCCGCTGTTTCTCGAAGGAGAGGCCGGCGTCGGGAAGACCGAGATCGCGAAGGTGCTGTCGAAGGCGCTCGACCGGCCGCTGATCCGGCTGCAATGCTACGCAGGCCTCGGTGTCGCATCCGCCG
>NZ_JABEPH010000054.1:0-22368 GCF_013004495.1 Rhizobium sp. SEMIA 4085 | reverse complement strand
GGGTACGCTTGTCCGGTGGGAGCAACACGCACGTTTTCGGGTATTGCTCTACTTGCTGCAGGGGTTCGGCCATGGGCTTCCAGTGCGAGATCTGGGGAAGGAAGGCCGGGGACGAAAGCTCGATCCCTTTGTCCTTGACGCGGGTATTTCCGCTCCAGCCGAACTCATGCGTCTCTGGAATTTGAAACGGTTCGTTCCTTGAACATACGCAATGCCGTCCTGTTTGGGGCCAGATGGCTTGTCTGCCGGCCTAAGCGGGAGGCGCCTACGAGCTAAAGGCGGTGAGGGGCACAAATCCGTTGAACAGGAAGATCCGATCGCCCCGCGCGATGACATCGTCGACATCGCACGGTCGCTGGCGAAGCCGGGAGGTGAGGGACGAGGAAAATCCGCGCCGAATTCTGTTGCATGAGTTCAGGACGCGCGGGCCCATATCCCATGATACCCGCTATTTCAAGCCTTGCGTGGACGGCTTGAATTTGATCGCCATGTGATCCATCAGAACTCATGCGGCAGCCTTGGTTCTATCCGGCCGGAACCTATAGGCGTTGCCGCTGTTTAGGTTTTGTCACTCAAAGGAGGAACCTCCAATGGCTGAACCAAACAGCGGTAACGGTCAGACGATCAGTGCGATGTTTGACAGCGAAAGCGACGCGCAGCAGGCCGCGGACGAATTGATTGAATCCGGCATTCCAAAAGATGCAGTGACGTTGACCCGAGGCCACCGGCAAGACGCGCCGCCGAAGGAGCGCGCCGGCTTTCTCGATGCGATCGCGAACTTCTTCTTTACAGACGAGCAGCGAAGCATCTACGCCGAGGGCCTTCGACGCGGGGGCTTCCTCGTCACCGCGCAGACGGTAAGCCAATCGGCTCACGACACCGCCCTGAGGATCCTGACCGCGAAGGGAAGCATCGATATCGACGAGCGTGCTGAGCAGTGGCGCGCCGAGGGCTGGCGAGCCTGACGCAGGCCGAGGGTTTCGCGATATTGAACTCAGTGGTTGAAGGCCTCGCTTTGCGTCGGCTATGGAACAACACTCATCTGAAACGGCGTTAAGACTAAACAGCGCCGGTTCGGTCGGACGTGAGGTGTAGCGATGCGGTTTTTGTCCGCCCTGTAACCCCGCCCTTCGTGGTTCTCGCCACGTGCTTCCTAGCGCTTTGCGCTTCACTTTCACTGTTAATTGATCCGATGTGTTGCAATCACACACTGATTTCATCAATAGCAGGCGCCGTCTCATCTTATAGTGGGCGGTCCCAGCGAAGTCCCGTCAGCAAGGTTTTTATCCATGTGGAGTGAACCCCTTTTCGGTGCAGGCAATCTCCGTGTTCGAGACGATCGCTCCGAGCCGCTTCATCGAGCGTCTTGGCTTAACTCTGCTATCACCTTCGACCACCGGCGCTGGGTGTGCAGGGAGATCGAGTTGCGCTGGACCGCACCGCGGCACGTCATTGTGCTGACCGAGAAGGGGCGAACCGAGCGAACGCGCGTTTCCTCCAGCAACGGCCTCGTTTATGACGGGCGGGACCGGGCGGGTGCCATCACCTTCGTGCCGGCCGATGTAGAGCGGTACGGCGTCTATCGCGAAGCAGACCTCAGCTATTCCGCTTTGTGGATCGATCCCACCGCGGATATTTCAGGCTCCGATCAGTTGTCGCGAATGCCGACTCTGGTGAACGGGACGGATCCGGTCATGGCCGCGCTCGTCTCTTCGCTTTGCGCGGATATGGCCCGCGGCATACGGCCGGATGCGGCCTATGTCGAGCATCTTGTCGCACTTCTGGCGTTGCGTGTCGCCTTTCTGGATGGACATGTTTCGCCTGGCCATCGCGTCGGCCCGCTCAGCCGACGGACGCTCGCGCGGATGGACGAATTCATAGATGCGCAGCTGCAGGGCGACATATCGCTGCGCGATCTTGCGGCTGTCGCCAAGATGCCGGTGGACACCTTCGCTCGACGCTTCAAGGCGGCGACCGGAATGGCGCCTTATGCCTATGTGCTCGAACGGCGCATCACCCGTGCGGAAACCCTGCTGCGAGCCACGTCATCGCCGATCGGTAATCTTGCGCTCGCTCTCGGCTTTGCCAGCCAGAGCCATTTCACCTCGACATTCCGGCGTTTGCGGGGAACTACGCCGAGAGCCTATCGCTCGGAATTTCTTCCGGAATCCTGACAGTTTCACCGGGATCGTGGAAGAAGTGGGCTGATCGAGCCCCCATACTAGGATCGTTCTGAAAGACTGCGCAGCCGACATCCGGTCGATGCGCCAGGAACGGAGACGATCCGATGACAAATGACACCAGGTCTGGCCTCACCAGGCGTGCCGTCCTCGAGACGGGAGTCGCGACGGGATTTTTTCTCGTGACGGGTTTGCCGGCAAGCGGCCAGTCGCAACCGACGCCGATTGAAGCGGCTCCCACTCACGTCGAAACAGTTCCCCTGACCCTGCGGATCAACGCCCAAACCTTCGATGTCAACGTCGATCCGAGAACGACCTTGCTGGACACCTTCCGCAACAGCCTCGGGCTGACCGGCTCCAAAAAGGGCTGCGACCACGGCCAATGCGGCGCCTGCACGGTGCTGGTCAACGGGCGAAGGATCAATTCCTGTCTGACGCTCGCCATCATGCATGAAGGCGACGAGATCACCACGATCGAAGGCTTGGCGGAGGAGGGCGAGCTGCATCCAATGCAGGCGGCCTTCATCGCAAGAGACGGCTTCCAATGCGGCTATTGTACGCCCGGCCAGATCTGTTCGGCAGTCGGCATGTTGCAGGAAGCGGCCGCAGGCTGGCCGAGCCATGTCAGCGGGGATGTCGCGGCCGAAACGGTCGGCCTGACGGACGTCGAGATCCGTGAGCGCATGAGCGGCAATATCTGTCGTTGCGCCGCCTATGACAACATCGTCGCCGCGATCCGCGACGTCAGCGAGGAGGCTTGAAGACATGAGGTCCTTCACCTATCACCGGGCAGCAAGTGCCGCAGAGGCCGCAGCCGCCGTTGCTGAAAATCCCAACGCCAAATTTATCGGCGGCGGCACAAATCTTCTTGATTTGATGAAGCTTGGGATCGAGCAGCCGACGCATCTTGTCGATGTCAGCCGGCTGCCGCTTGCCGCGATCGAGGAGACCGCGGATGGCGGCTTGCGGATCGGCGCCGTGGTGCGCAATAGCGATCTTGCCGTCGACATGCGTATCCGCACCCGCTACCCGCTGCTGACGCAGGCTTTGCTTTCGGGCGCCTCCGCGCAGATCAGGAACAAGGCATCGACGGCGGGCAATCTCTTGCAGCGCACGCGCTGTTACTTCTTCTATGACCGCAACATGCCCTGCAACAAGCGCAGCCCGGGCTCGGGCTGTGCCGCGCTTGGGGGCTCCAACCGGATGCATGCCATTCTCGGCGCCAGCCAGGCATGTATCGCGGTCCATCCGTCCGACATGGCGGTCGCCATGACGGCGCTTGATGCACAAATCGAAACCGTTTCTGCGTCCGGCAAGACACGGGTCATTCCGATCGGGGAGCTTCACAGGCTGCCCGGCGAGACACCTAATGTCGAAACGTCGCTTGGCCTTGGCGAGATGATTACGGCTGTCATCCTGCCGCCACCGCCACCGGGGCGTCAGATCTATCGTAAGGTGCGCGATCGCGCCTCTTATGCCTTCGCACTGGTCTCCGTCGCCGTCGTGGTCGATGTACAACAGGACAGCATTTCGAGCGCGCGTGTCGCCTTGGGAGGCGTCGCGCCGAAACCCTGGCGGGCATCGGGGGCCGAACAGGTCCTCGATGGAGCAAAGCGCAGTGATGACGTTCTCAATCGCGCCGCCGAGGCCGCTCTTGCCGGGGCACGCGGCGCCGGCGGTAACGATTTCAAGATCCTGCTGGCCCGGCGAACGCTCCAAGCCACCCTTTCGGCCGCAACCCAGAACGTATGAGGCGATGATGACGGACAATCAAGCAAACCCATCTCCGTCAACCGAGGGTGCGCAGCGGCATATTGGCCGGCCGCTTGACCGGGTCGATGGCATCCCGAAGGTGACGGGCCGCGCGAGCTATGCCTATG
Organism: Rhizobium sp. SEMIA 4085; assembly: GCF_013004495.1. Lineage (NCBI taxonomy): Bacteria > Pseudomonadati > Pseudomonadota > Alphaproteobacteria > Hyphomicrobiales > Rhizobiaceae > Rhizobium > Rhizobium sp. SEMIA 4085. Next base: position 18,308 of record NZ_JABEPH010000054.1, on the reverse strand, counting down.
AGCATTCCGAAATGGCCAATATCGCCCACGGCTATATTCAGGGCGCGGCGATCGCCAAGGGCCGGATTATCGCCACCGACACCACGGAGGCAGAAAGGGCTCCGGATGTGCTTTACGTGATGACGCACAGGAATGCACCGGCCCAACCGGAATTCGGACCGCCGGTCACGCCGACGGTGCCGGAGGTCTTCACCCGGGCCCGGCCGATGCTTTCGAGCGACCGCGTCCGCTTCTATGACGAACCGGTGGCTCTGGTCGTGGCCGAGACATTCGAAGCAGCACGGGCGGCGGCGAGCCTGATCGACGTTCGCTACGAGGCGGAGACCGGCAGGTATGATCTGGAAGCCCATCTTGCCGAGGCATACGCGCCGCAACGGACGAATGCCGGGTTTGCGACCGACAGCAACATCGGCGATTTCGAAAGCGCTTTCGCCACCGCAGCCGTCCGGCTGGATGCTTCCTATACGACGCCCTATCAGCACCACAATCCAATGGAGCCGCATGCGACCATCGCGGTCTGGTCCGGCGATGACCTCACCGTCTACACGGGCGCCCAGACGCTTGCCAATTTCCGCGCCGGAATGGCTAATACGCTTCAGATTGCGCCAGAGCGCGTGCGGATCGTCAGCCCGTTCACCGGCGGCGGCTTTGGCTCTAAGCTCATCGTCCATGCGGATACCGTTCTCGCCGCGCTCGCGGCGCGGGTCGTGCAACGCCCCGTCAAGATTGCCATGACGCGCCAGCAGATGTTTGCCAACGCCGGGCACAGGGCCAAGATGCGTCATAACATCCGCCTCGGAGCCGACCGAAACGGCAAGCTCGCGGCACTCGGCCACGACGTAATATCCGCGACTTCGGGGTTTGAGGAATTCTGCGAGCAATCGGCAGTGTTTGCCCGTTCGCTCTATGCGGCGGAAAATCGTCTGACCCGGCATCGCCTCGTCGCAATGGACACCAATCGAGGCGAATGGATGCGCTCGCCCGGCGAGGCGCCCGGAATGTTCGCCTTCGAATGCGCGATGGACGAGATGGCCGAAGAGCTCGGTCTCGATCCGATAGAGTTTCGCGTTCGCAACGAGCCTGAACTCGATCCGGAGAACAACGTCCCTTTCTCGACCCGCAATCTGGTCGCCTGCATGCGCGAAGGCGCAAGACGCTTCGGCTGGGAGCGGCGAAATGCCGTCCCGCGCACCATGCGCGACGGCCGGTTCCTCGTCGGCTACGGCATGGCGGCTGCAATCCGTCCGAATTACCTTGGTGCCTCGAGCGCGAGGGTCCGCCTTGGCGGAAACGGTCATTTGACCGTGCAGCTCGACATGACCGATATCGGCACCGGCACCTATACGATCCTCACACAGATCGCCGCCGATGCGACAGGCCTACCGCCCTCGGCCGTCAGGGTCGAGCTCGGCGACAGCAATTTTCCCCGCACGGCGGGTTCCGGTGGTTCCTGGGGTGCTGCCAGCGCCGGGTCGGCTGTGCACAATGCCTGCCTTGCGCTTCGCGAAAGAATCGTAGCCGAGGCGCGCCGTCGCGATCCGTCCCTCGAAAACCTTGTGGCGGCGGATGTAGTCTTCACAAATGGCGAGCTGCGGTTGGGGGAGCGGACGGAACGGCTTGGGCAGCTGGGCGGCCGGCTTTGGACAGCTGGAATAGAAGCCGAAGGCGGGGTCGAGCGGGCCGGCGAGGCTTTCCGTAATTTCTCCCAACATTCCTACGGCGCTCACTTCGCCGAAATCGGTGTCGACACCGATACCGGCGAGATCAGGATGCGCCGCATGCTGACCACGATTGGCGCAGGCCGGATTCTCAATCCGAAGACCGCCCGTTCGCAGATCATCGGCGGAATGGTGTGGGGGATCGGTGCGGCCCTGATGGAGGAAACCGTGCTCGACTCGCGCCACGGGCATTTCGTTAATCATGATCTGGCCGAATATCATGTGCCGGTGCATGCCGATGTGCCCCCTCTGGAGGTCGTGTTTCTGGAGGAGCACGACGAAAAGGCCAATGTTCTCGGCAGCAAGGGTCTCGGCGAACTAAGTGTCTGCGGCACCAGTGCCGCGGTGGCGAACGCGGTCTACAACGCCACCGGTGTTCGGGTGCGTGAATTCCCGATTACGCTCGACAAACTGCTGTCGGAACTGGCCTGACGAAAGGTCGCCACGGTGCGACTGACGACGACTTAGCGCCGATCATCCAGCTTTAAGGTCAAGATCAAAGCAGCTTCCGCCCATGACGCCAATGTGAGGGCGACTGTCCTTTGTGAGCCCGAAACAAGCGAGCGAAATGACTTGGGCTCTCAATTCCGCACCGCACGGCGATCTCTGTCACATCCAAATTTGTCTCGCTCAATAGCCGCGCCGCGTGGTTCATGCGACGAGCTGAGATCGCTTCGAGCGGCGTCTGGCCGGTTGTGCCGCGAAAGGCCCGGAAAAAGTGCCCCTCTGAAATGCCAAGCGGAACAGCAAGGTCAGCGATTACGATTCTTCGCCCCAGCCAGGTGTCAATTCTCTCATAAGTATCGCGCAGTTGTCTGGTCGTCAGACAATACTTGACCGACGCCTGTCCTGCACTGCTTCGATCAAGCCTGTTCGAAAGATACTGGGAGAGGGCTAGAACCATCGTGGAACAATAGGTTGCATCCAGGCTGCCATCGCGGTGAAGCAGGCCGCCCATCTGTGCAGTCATGCCATAGATGAAGTCATCGTTGTTAATGAGAAAAGGCTGCATGTCGAGAAATTGGGGAGCGACAGTCGCCGGATCAATTGCAATCGCACCCCATTCCCATGCCACATTGTGGAGGGCGAGATCGCGACCACATCCGGCCGGTAGAAACGAGATCATGCCTTTTTCATCCCGACCGTCATAACGAAAGCCGTCATCGGTACGGAAGGAATGCCGATCCGCGCCGCCGCTCAGGGTCACCATGATGAGGTGCTTATCAGACGCGATCCGGCCTTCGACCTCGGGGGTCCGGCCGCGGCGCGCGGTCTCGAAGTGGCCCCCAGACCATGTTGCTTTAACATGGTCGTTCGGCGGCTGTGTCAATTTCCAGCCTGAAGGGTGTTGCATGAGTCTAGCCCAGCTGTGCGCCCGCCCAAGGATGCAAGAAAAAGGGGCGCTATGCCGGATGATAGTTTGGCATGCCGAAGTGCGCAGCAACGAATATGGCCTTCTAGCGTTCGGGCAATCAACAGGGCGTGAGCGGAAACGTGAACGATAGGATGGCTCGAAGCTTCATGATTTCAGTTCATAGGCACACCGGAAGCCGATATAGGCGACATAGAAATCGGCCCGCTTCCACTGCATAGCCTCCTTCCGCATCTTGTCCGGACCATACCACCACGATCCCCCGGCCGTCAGCGCGTCTTCGCCGTCACGCTCCGCGATCCATTCCCATACGTTGCCACCCATGTCATACAGGCCGTTGATGCCAGCGCGGGTGACACTCGCCGGTGCATGACGCGGCCAAGGATCGCCGGCGATCGTGTTGGCGCCGTCCGGAGTTTCGCCGGTCGGATAGGGATATACCCGGCCGATGGCAAAGCCAGCCTTCTTTCCGCTGCCATATTCGCGGTATGCGGCACGCTCCCATTCCGACCGGCTCGGCAGTCGGCCCCCGACCGAGGCGCAGTAGTCCCGCGCCTCCTGCCAGCTGACATGCACGGCAGGCTCGGCCGCATCCGCAGAAGGCTTGCCGAAAGGCGTCCGGAAGGTCCAGCCGTGCCGGCGTTCCCATCCGCTGCCCCATTCGTGACCGCCGCCCGCTTTCTCAGCGGCGGTCTTCAGCTTGCGGCCATCCGCGAACGCGGCAAAGTCCGAGACGGAGACCTCGGTCCGCTCGATGGCGAAGCCGTCGATCTCGACCCGATCACCTGACGCCGCAGAGGCGATCGGCAGTGTGACAAGCGCAAGCGTCAAGTACGTTGCGGGGCTTGCGGGAAAGGCCATGTGACGACACCACCATAATTTTTGCCGGGATAGGGCGGCTGTTTTAGCGCATCCGCCACACCTGCCAGCCCGGTATAGTGATCAGCCATGCGCTTGCGCATTGCTGGGTCGGGTAGTTCACCGTAAAGCGCGCCCATATTGTCGACGAAATCCAGGGTCCCCGTGTTCACGAGACGCTCCATCGTGTCGTAATATTCGGGGCTCCACTGGGTGATGCCGATATAGCGAACGGAGCCCTCCGCCTTCTTCTGGGCCAGCCAGTGGCGAACCTGGTCGTGATTTTCGAGGCTGTGAACTTGCAGCACGTCGATTTGATCGCGCCACAATCTTTCCCGCGATTGTCTAAGCTGGCGCTCCGAATGGCTGTTGTCGGACAGATAGTCGCCAGTCGTCCAGGTTTTGTTCGTTATGAATATATCCTCGGAAATGCCGAGGTCGGTCACGAAGTCGCCGACGCAAACCTCGGCCACTCCATAGAGTGGTGACGTATCGATCACCCGTCCGCCTCGCGCATGGAAGAGTCTGATGACCTCGCGCACGTTGTCGCGCGTTTCGCCGGGACGAATGTCGAAGGTCTCAAATGTGCCGAGACCAATCGCCGGAATCATCTCTGCGGTCTTTGGTATCGGCCGCATGATGGGCGCCTGTCCACCTTGTTGGGCGAAAGCCCCAGGTGCAAAAGCCGTGGATCCGAGCAGTGACGCTGCGGCGGGGGGTGCCATTCCGGCCAGGAACCGGCGGCCGCTGGGAGGTGGGTCTGTAGCCATGCGACAGTCCACACTGCGACCTCCAGCGCAGTTAGCGCCTGGTCCAGTGGGGCCGCGCGTCGGATCCTGATCCGCCACCGCGATCCTGACCAAAACCTGGGCTCCCGAGCCGATTATCAAAGAGTCTGCCTCGCTATCGGCTGAACTCGGCTTGGCGGATCGGCGGCACGCTGCGGGCTTTTCGGCTACGGGAGATGCGTCGAAGACCTCGTGGTAGGGACGTAGCCTCGTGAAGGCGCGATTTGCGAAGTCTTTCTCGGAAAGACGTAAAGGGCGTTTCACAGCCTTCTCGAAAAGGCTTGGAAAACTTTCGCAGACATCGTCGACCGAATCGAAAGGCGGCGCAAATCTCGTCGTTCGCAGCGGCGGCCGCATGATGTGACGGCGACACGGTGGCGTCATCTGGTGTGGGCGCGAGTTCGTGCTTTTATTGCGCGCGGTGATTTATTGTGTATGACGGTTTTGCGACAGAAACTGCCGCGACGACTTTGGAGGGAGGAAGAAACGTGAGTGAAAAACGGAAACGAGTTTACGAAGCGCTTTTGGATGGCGCCACAGAAGGTCTTTCCGGCAAAGCGCTTTACGATTTCGTGCTGCAGCGGTGTCCCAAAGCGACCAGCAACAAGATAGTGCGTGCCTCGCTTCTTGCTCTTTCAGATCCTCACGTGAAGGATAGGAATGTTCTACACACCATTTACGCGCTTGCGATAGCGCACCGAATGGATGAGGTCGGGTCGGCGAATGACCCCGACGATGAGGAAGATCCCGCCGAAAAGAGCCCGGTTCTGCGGAAGCTGAAGAAGAAGGCCGCATCCGCTTCGGTGCCGCGCGAAGCAATTCCGAATTGAATTTCGCACCTTGATCACCAGCACCAAGAACAAGGTATTCGCTATAGCTGCTATATTCGGGAGGACTGATTAGTCTCCTCGCCAATTTTCAAGTTATAAGCAACATATCACTGTTTCATTTCGGGAAGCGACACGGAAGTGTCATGGTTTCCGACCAGACCGCTCTCTTGCCCGCCGTCGGCGGGCTTTTTTTCCCCATTCAACGCCAGAACCTTTTTGCATCCACGACGTCGTCGAGCGCAGCCTGTGCTGCATCGATCAAGTCTTTCTTGTCGGCCTGCGAGATGACCGAGCTCGCAGCCGGATGATCTTCCAGACCATGCTTCTTCAAGACACTTGGCCCGGTTGCGAGGTCGTTCAGAGCGCCAAGGTGATCCTGCAGGTCGCTCATCGCCGAAATGAACCGCTTGTGGCGGCGCACGCCGCGCTTGTCGGGAAACAGCGAGCCGAAGAACTCCGCCGCATACCTCAGTTTCTTAGCATCCTTACGGGCCTCGTGACGTTGTTCATCATCGACCTGTGCAAGGGCACGGCCATGCTTCTTGAGCTTCTTGCGCATCCGGTCGAGCGCCTGACAGGCGAAGTCGACGGCCGTCCCATTGCGATCATCGGCGGTCTCCGGTCGGTCGAGATACTCACCGCACTGAAGCCATTCGGTGAAGTCGAGCATCAGGGAACGGGCGCGCGAGGACTGAAGGGCGTCGACGACGTCGTCATAGGCGGCATTGCGTGCTCTCTTCAGCCGGTGATGCATGTCGTCATCCTTGGCCTTGACGAGGAGAACGTCCAGGTTTCGGGCGTCTCCTAGTGTTCCCGCCAGCCACCGGAGCTCGTCCTTCAGGCGCTCTGCTTCTGTATCGGTAAGCACCGGCTTGTAGAGTGAAAAGGCAGAGCGGAGGCGTCTCAGGGCCACGCGTGACTGATGGAGAGCCTCAGCATTCCTTCGGCAAAGGAGGACATCCTCATTCAACCTGAATTGCCGGAAGCAGGATTGCGCGATGGTTTGAAAGGATCTGACCGCGTTCATGTTCCGGTCCAGATCGATCGGTTCTGCCTTGAACACGAACTGCTGCGGCCCGATGAGCTGATAACCACGGCCCGCCTTGGATTGAACCCCGACACGAACGGGCGCAACGGCTTTGATCCGCCTGGCAAGGACGAACAGATTTTGGCGGTCACCGTCCTTCAGCTCAAGCTCGACCTCGCAGATCGGTGTATGCCGCTCTCCCGAGATCACAGTTCCCTGGTCCACGACTACCTCGATCTGTGATCCGTTTTCGCTCGGGTTCCAGACCCGTCTGTCAACCTGGACATCGAACTGGGGAGCGACGTCGAGGTCAGCTCCAAACTCGGTCTGCAGCGGATTGGAATGATCGAGCAAGGGCGTGTCGGTGGTTAAAGGGGTCTCCCACTCCGACCGTGCGAAGAGGGAGGCGCTTGATCCTGTCGCCTTTACCGTCTGAAACAAGGCTTCGCCTGTGCGGCGGATACGCAGGGTGTAACCTGCCTTGAAAAGCTGATGGTCGGCCGTGTCGAAGTATGTCGACTGCTGGCTGAGGACGTCTTCTGGCTCTCCGAGAAATTCGGAAGCGAGCAGCTCTTTGACCGCTTCAGGTGACAGCTCGAGTTTCAATTCGATTTCGGCAGCCAAGGATGATCTCCAAGGTTCAGAATAAGAGGATCAGAAACGTTCGAAGCTAGCAGATAGTTCAGCCGTGTCACGGTATCATGAAGCCGACATCTGAGGATGTCATTGTAGTGGAAAAGATCGATCTTGCCGAGGCTGGATTGGAGTTGACCCGTTCACCAAGGTGCCGTCTGCTTGACGAGCATGCGCCCATCGAAGGACGACGATGTTACAGGATCGATCGCCATCGCACCGGAAACACCTGCAGACGTAGACGATGTGCACCAGGCTGGCGCGGTCTGTTTGCGCCGGGACAGGAAAGGTCAGATCAGGGTTCTTCTAATAGGCAGCCGCCGCAGCGGACGTTGGGGCCTTCCAAAAGGGCACATCGAGCCCGGTGAAAATTCAAGAACCGCGGCAGAACGCGAGGCGTTCGAAGAGGCTGGCGTGACCGGCGTCGTCTCTGACGAGGTCTTCGGAACCTTTACCTACTTCAAGGACGGCAGCCGCAACCGCTTTTCGGTGAAAGTGCATTTGCTTGAGGCGCTGTCTGTCGCCGAAACCTTTCCTGAAAAATCCGTCCGTAAGACGCGCTGGTTTTCAGTGAAGGGCGCCATTCGGGAAGCGACTCAACCTGGATTGCAAAAGCTGCTCCAAAAACTTCTATGATGCGCAACAATGGTGCTTCTCGTTGCTGAAACCAAAAGTCAGCCAGAAGTATAGTTCACGTTCTATCGAGCTTTGATTTCAATGAAGGACGCCACGCTTTCTGCTCAGGCTTCCTGGACGCGCGACCAGTGGCACCGAATGCGATGTCGCTCGAGGACCAGATGCCACTGACGCTTGCAGCGAGGGAGAGCTAATGCAGATTTTGGTCCCCGCTTCAAAGATCCCAGGGCGGTAGTTTGCGAGACGCGCTACACTTTGCGGACATCAATAGGTCAAGGTCGGTGGCGGACGGTCCGAACTTCTCGTAAAGGCGCTTTGCCTCTTGCTCATCGAGCCGGTATTTCCTGGCGAATTCGTTCACATTGTACGGACGGCCGCGCAAAACCTTTCGCAGCCGCTTCTCCGCATTCAAGACATTGGTCATGATGTCCTCCTCTGACATCCCCGGGGGTACGCATATCGGTGGTGAAAGAGTTGGCTGGCGCCAATGCGCCGGCCCGAACTTCACCCACGGGATGACGTCAGCAACGCATCCGCTGACTGATTGTTTCGTCTCATGCGTTTACCCGTTCATGCTGCCGTTCGATCCGTATCTGACCTCCCACACCGACCGAGCCGCTGAGTTCGCTGCATTTCAAAACTTCTCCGCAGTCATGGCGTTCTTCTGCAAACTGAAGACCGCGTGCATTGCAACAAGCCGTACATGAATGTGTATCTGTCCGAAGCGGATTGGGCAGCTTGATGCGCTGGACGCAATATGCGCACTTCACCCCGAAGTTCAGATGTTTCCGTCGTTAGGCCGCGAGTCTTTGGACATCAATGCGTCGATCGTCGGCGGAGACGGTGATCTCGAAGTGATCTGCCTGCACAACGTTGCGAATGTTCCGCGGCCGGTGTGCGACAATGTTCACGCCGGCACTGCGCCGCAGGCTGTCATAGAGGATGCCGGCCGCGCCGTTCGACCGCACTTGCTCACCAAACACTTGCGACGCGGCATAGCTGGTGCCGTCATAGATCTCGGGACGCAGCATCTGCTCTCCACGAATGTCGAGGTAATCTCCAAGCAGGATGGCCATGTAGCTTCGATAGGTGCGCGTCATCGTCGCCACACTGCGCGCAACAGCTTCGCGCCGAAGATGATGGCCGACCTCGGCTGCGGCCGTGCGGATATCGTCGGCGGCATACCATGCGCCGAGATCGGGGCCGTTAAACCGCATTCCTCCCGGCGCAACATGGAGAAATGCCCCCATCACAATACTGGAATTGGGAATGCCGTAGACCCATTCGCCCTGGGGAAGTCGTTGGATGCGGTCGGCAACCAGACGGTCATTGGTCCAGCCGGTAAGCTCCATCACCGCTTCGAGGTCGGCCGGCGTCGAAACCGTATCAAAAAGCCCGATTGGCGGAAATTGTGATGGGATCAGCCGGTACGAAGGACGCGGCGCCTGAGCAAAACGATCAGTCACCGGAAGACTATGTCCCCGTCTTCGTAAGGTGTGAACGTTTCGTCCAGGATGTTCGGATGCATGTAGATGCCACCCCTTGCCGCATCGAGAAATCGACGAACTGTCATCAGTCCGTCCTGCGTTCCGCTTGTCAGGACGTCGAGCGGGGGATGGCCGCCGAAAACAAGCGCTTCATGCGGCGTTCGCAGCCACGCAACGCCGAGGCGTTCATCGGGAAACAGGATCCCAAGCGCCTGATGAATACCGAGCACGGCCGAGATTCGAATGAGTGTGTCGACGTCCAGCGTGAAGGCACCATGTTCGCGCGCTTGCTTGGCCCAGTTGTGATAAGTGGACCGGGATGGGTAACCTAGCACAAGCAAGCGCTGCTCTTCGTTCAGACCCCAAAGATCGGCGATCGCCAGAAAGGTTCGCAGAGCCGGGGCGCTCAACCTTTTGCGGGTTGCTGGAGCAAACCGGTCGGTTTCCAGGCGGTGCGGCTCATGCCTGTCCTGTCGCTTTGTGCTTTGCGCGTGCGGCATAATAGCCTCCAGTCTTGAATTAGACATAGCCCAAATCTGGACATATGACAAGATCAATTTGGAGCGTTGATCCCATGAAATGCCCGCAGAGCCGATCTAACCGATCGCGAGCAGGGGCGCAAAGTCGACGACCGATTAGTCGTAGAATGTTCGACGCTACTCCCGCATCCACCCACATTTCCTTCAGCGTGGCATCATGCCTTCTGCCGCTACATCAGTGGTAGGCTCGGCAGCAGCTTGTAGAGAGTAATTGGGAAACTGCGAACCCGGGATGCCTGTCGCATTATACACGGCGTTCGCGACCGCCGCGCTCGATCCGCAGTCACCCAGCTCACCGATGTCCTTCGCGCCGAAGGGGTTGGCTTTGTCGTCCTCCTCATCGAGGAAGGCGAGGGAGCGATCCAGACCGCAGAATACTTCATGCGGCGCGCGACCTGCCGTAAGCATCGGGCGTCGTAAATTGCTCGCCTTTACCTCGGCAAAGGTTATGTTCACCGTGAATGCGCCCAGGCTTCTCGGTATAGGTCTGATCGCTCTCGAAATCGTGGATGGCCATCTTGAATTTGTCGCCAGCTCTCTTTTCGGGGCAGGTGCGCCGAACTGATGCCGAGGCCGAACATGGGCTTTCCGTAAAGTTGCCCTTGTAATTCGGAGGTTGCAAAGTTATGTATATCCCAATTGGATATGCAGGAGATGCACGATGACCAGCTCCACGGTTTTCATCAGTAATCGCAGCCAGGCGGTCCGACTTCCCAAAGCCGTCGCCTTTCCTGAAAACGTGCATCTGGTCGATATTCTCAAGATCGGCCGCAGCCGGGTAATCGTGCCCCAAGGCAAGCGGTGGGACGATCTGTTTCTGAGCGGGCCGCGCGTCAGCGAGGATTTCCTGAGCGAACGTGAGCAACCGGCAGCGGAAGAACGCGAGTCGTTCTGATGCTCACCTACATGCTCGATACGAATATCTGCATCTACGTGATGAAGAACTATCCACTGGAACTGCGTGAGAAATTCAACACGCTGGCCGAACAGCTCTGTATATCCAGCATCACGCTTGGAGAACTCTATTACGGGGCGGAAAAATCGGCTCGCCGCATCGAGAACCTGATTGCGGTCGAGCGATTCGTGGTGCGGCTGGAGGTGCTGCCTTTCGCAGACAAGGCGGCGGCGCACTACGGGCAGGTCCGGACCGAGCTTGAGCGAGCCGGAACGCCTTGCGGTCCCCATGACATGCAGATTGGCGGCCATGCCCGCAGCGAAGGATTGATCGTCGTCACCAACAACATGCGGGAGTTCGCCCGAATGCCGGGCGTCCGGGCGGAAAACTGGGTGTGATCTTCATCCGTTAACCCACGTTGAGCACCGATGGATCGGCCAGCCTTGCCAGCGCCGAAAGCCCGACGAATGCGCAACCCGCAAATGCAGAAGATTTGCCGCCAGATTTCAGAAGGAACGGCTTGCCATGCACAAGGGTATAACCTGCAATGGCGGCGGAATCCGCGAAGATCACGGCGATGGCGAAGGCGTAGGATCGGTGAGCGCAGCTCGGCATAGAGATGGACAACGAGGCCTTAAGACGTCACGCCAGCGAGAAGCCCGACAATCCCCGCGCCGACTATCTGGCTCAGGTGACAAAGGCGAAGCAGTTGCTCTTAATTAAGGCGCTAAAACTCGCCAACGATGCCACCCGGGCGGGGTCTTAACTCCCCTGGAAGCTGCGAATCTTCTCCAGGATCTCCGGAGCGATCTCAAACCGTCTCGCCTTGCCGCGCCCCATCGAGTTCTTCACGAAGCTCTCCGTCAGGAGGCCGCGCCCAACCAACGGGTCTACCGTTTCGGTTACGCCTGTGCGCGTCAAACCCGTATTTTCGACGATATTTGAAAGCGTTAGCGGCTGGTGCCCCTGGTGCATGATGTAGAGGACACTCATCATGCCGATCTGCTTCAACCGCGACTGAGGCGTTTCATCTTCCAGCGGATTGTCAAAAATCTCATGAAAGATGAAGGCTGAAAAGGCAAGGTTGTGCCATTGAACGTTGAGTGCTCTTGTCATTTCTTTAACTGCATAATATAAGGCTGTATAAAATTCCAGACGACACAGGCGCCGGCGGGCATCGTTGGCGTGTTGATTGCGGAGGGACGGCTCATGAAAAACCTTCTGATCAGGACGTTCGTGGCTCTTCTCAATGCCTCGCCATCATATCTCATTTCAGGGAGTCATGCGCGGGCAGATGATTGGGGATGCCAGGTTATCCTATGCCTTTCCAATCCCGGCGGCGCAACGCAATTTACCGAATACCGCCCGCCGATTGAGAAACTGTGGCGAGAACTTGCAAAGGGGCACGCATTCCCGAGCTGCAACGGCAATGGTTTTACGGCATCTGCGCCCGGATACGCCCCTTACTATTGCGACAAAGGCTACCGCTTAACGACGCGATACAGTGACCGCGGGCGGCAGGTAAGCTGCATCTCGACCACACCGCAGACTGTCTCAAACAACGAATGCTACTCAGACAGCGAGCGCGGAGTTCATTCATCCGCCTGGCACTGGAATGACGGCCAGCGACAGTGCCAGCGCTACGTGACAATGCAACCGCATATGCGCGCGAAGCCGCACTACGTCGACGTGACTATTGATGGGATCGGAAACCAAAGGGTGTGGTACTAAGCAATGCCAGTCGCCTTCGTCGATCTTGCGCAGGCATGCGCTCCCAACATTGCGATCGAGACGATTGCTGCAGTTGTTAGCCTGGAGAGCAGTTTTCATCCCTATGCCATCCGCATCAACAGTGGCCCACCGCTTTCGGATCGACCGGCATCGAAGGCGGAGGCAATTGAGCTCGCCACTTCCCTCGTGGCGGCTCACCAGGACATCCAGATCGGGCTTGGCGGTCTTGGCTTGGAGGGACTGCACAAGCTGAAGCTTTCCATATCGGATGCGTTCGATCCCTGCCTGAACCTCAAGGCCACCGCCACTCTTCTCGATGGGTATTATCGCCTTGCCTTGCGCGCAGGCGTCGATGAAGCGCAAGCGGAAAACATCATGCTACAGTCTCACTACGGTCGAGACGATCCGTCGCTGGGCAAACTGGTCCGATATGACGAGCAGGTCCGCCAGGAAATGGTCCGGCTGTCCCCCAAACTGGCATCGCTTTCCGTTGGCGAGCCGCGCATGGAAGCTCGCTTCGAGAAGCCCGCGGACATTCAGGACGTGTCAGCGGTGAGAAAACGCCGTCCCCAAGTCGAAGAGACCGCCTCATGGGACGTCTTCAATTCCCGGCGGCGATCCTCGGTTCTCGTGTTTCAGAATGATCGATCGGAGGAAAGTGAATGACTTCAAAATCCAGTCTTCGCCCTGTCGCTGCCTCTGCCTTGATGGCCGCGTCCATCGTCGCCTGCATGGTCGAACCGGCCTTCGCCCAGGCCGCAGGCATCGAAACCGTCCTGCAGAATATCGTCGATATGCTGACCGGCAACATCGCCCGCCTGCTTGCGGTCATTGCCGTGATCATCATCTGCATCGCCTGGATGTTCGGCTACATGGATCTGCGCCGTGCCGGCTACTGGATCATCGGCATCGGGGGGATCTTCGGCGCCACAGAACTGGTGAACACCATTGTCGGGAGCTGAACGGCATGGCGACAGCTCCCGACATCGAAGAAGATACCCTGTTCCTCGCCTGCACCCGGCCGGCGATGATTGCCGGTGTGACGATGGAGGCGATGGGTTTGAACATCATGCTGACGACGATCCTCTACATCACGGCGGGATCGATTGCCTATGCGCTTGTCGGCGTCGTCTTCCATTTCTTGTTCCGAACGCTCGTCAAGCACGACCATAACATGTTCCGGATCCTGGTTTCTTGGATGGAGACCCGTGGTCGATCGCGCAACACCTCCTATTGGGGCGGGGCTACGCTCTCGCCGCTCAAACTCACCAGACACTATGACGAAAGGGACCTTAGCCTTGCCTAGGAACGCAACGCTTCGATCCCGCGAACTCGGGCCGGAGACCTTTATTCCTTATGTGCGCCATATCGACGAGACGACGATCGGGCTCGGTACCAGAGCGCTGATGGTGATGATCGCGCTCGAAGGCGTCTCCTTTGAAACAGCGGACGTCTTCGACCTCAACAGCCTGCACCGTAACCTCAACACGCTCTACCGGAATATCGCCGATGAGCGCCTCGCACTTTGGACGCATGTCATTCGCCGTCGCGACAACGGCTATCCGGAAGGACAATTTGCCAATCCTTTCTCCGATGCGCTGAATTCGAGATATCGCGCGCGCATGATCGGTGAGGATCTGTTTCGCAACGATCTCTTTCTTTCACTGGTCTGGCATCCCGCACGCGATCCCGCCGAAAGGGCCGTGAACCTTCTTTCCCGGCTGCGCAGGGCGCGCCGGAGCGATGTCGAGCTCGACGAAACTGCGCTGAAGCACCTGCGCAGCAAGCTATCCGACATCACCGCGGGCCTGAAACGCTTCGAGCCTCGGGTGCTCTCCCTTTACGAGCAGGACGGCATCCTGTTTTCCGAGCCGAGCGAAGTCCTTCATCAAATCGTGGGTGGCCGGCGCGAGCCCATTGCGTTGACTGAAGGAAGGATTTCATCGGCGATCTATTCGGATCGGGTGATTTTCGGCCGCGAGACCATCGAGATCCGTCACGAGGCCGAAAGCCGTTATGCCGGGATGTTCGGGTTCAAGGAATATCCGGCAGCGACCCGCAGCGGCATGCTCGACGGCATCCTGACGGCCCCCTTCGAGCTCATCCTCGCACAATCCTTCGCCTTCACCTCGAAAGCGGATGCGCGCAGCATCATGGGGCGCAAGCAGAACCAGATGGTCAGCGCCGGCGACAAGGCGGCGTCCCAGGTCGAAGAACTCGACGCCGCGATGGACGATCTCGAATCCAACCGCTTCGTACTTGGCGAGCATCACCTCACGCTTTCAGTCTTCGCTTCCTCAGTCAAAGCGCTCACTGACAGTCTGGCGGAGGCCCGCTCGCACCTTACCAATGGCGGCGCGGTCGTCGCGCGCGAGGATCTCGGGCTTGAAGCGGCCTGGTGGGCACAACTGCCTGGCAACTTTCGCTACCGCGCGCGCTCTGGCGCCATCACATCCCGGAATTTTGCAGCACTTTCGCCTTTCCATTCCTATCCAACCGGGCAGAAGGACGGAAATGAATGGGGACCAGCCGTTGCCCTTTTGAAGACTGCGTCCGGCTCGCCCTTCTACTTCAACTTCCACCACCGCGACCTTGGCAACACATTCATCTGCGGTCCCTCGGGTGCCGGCAAGACCGTCCTTTTGAACTTCATGCTTTCCCAACTCGAAAAGCACGATCCGCATATGGTCTTTTTCGACAAGGATCGTGGGTCGGACCTTTTCGTCCGCGCGGCGGGTGGCGCTTACCTGCCGGTGAGGAATGGCGTGGCCACCGGCTGCGCGCCGCTGAAAGCACTTGAGTTGACTGCGGAAAACAAGGCGTTTCTCACACGATGGATCGGCAAGCTCGCCGGATCGGCGAAACGTGAACTGACGGTCACGGAGCTGCGCGACATCGCCTTGGCCGTCGACGGCCTGGCGGACCTGCCGGTCGAACGGCGGTCCATCGGCGCCTTGCGCACTTTCCTCAACAACACCGACCCAGAGGGTATCGCCTCGCGGTTACGGCGGTGGGAAAGGGGAGGGCCGCTTGGCTGGGTATTCGACAACGAGGCCGACGAGATCGGGATCGGCGCCAAATTCGTCGGATACGACATGACAGATTTCCTCGACAACGAGGAAATCCGTACCCCGTTGATGGCCTATCTCTTCTTCCGCATCGAGCAGCTGATCGACGGGCGCCGCATCATCATCGTGATCGATGAATTCTGGAAGGCCTTGCAGGACGAAGGATTTCGCGACCTCGCCGAAAACAAGCTCAAGACGATCCGCAAACAGAACGGGCTCATGCTGTTTGCGACCCAAAGCCCGCGCGATGCCATTGTCTCACCGATCGCCCACACGATCATCGAGCAGTGCCCGACGCAGATCTTCCTTCCCAATCCGCGTGGCGATCGTGCCGACTACGTCGATGGTTTCAAACTCACCGAACGGGAGTTCGAGCTTGTTACCCGCGAACTGTCGGCCGAAAGCCGTCGCTTCATCGTCAAGCAGGGACACAACAGCGTTGTCGCTGAACTGAACCTCAAAGGCTTCGATGACGAGCTCGACATACTGTCGGGCCGCACCGCCAACGTGGAACTCGCCGAGGCGATCAGGGCGGAGGTCGGTGATCTGCGAGAGGACTGGCTGGCGGAATTCCGGCAAAGAAGGAGAACGGGATGATGCGAAGGAAAAGGGTAACATTCGCTCTTATGGCGGCAGCTGCCTTGCTGTCGGCGGCAATGGCATCCGCACAGGGCATTCCGGTCATCGACCGGACGGCGATCGTAAAGCAGATCGAGAGCATCACACAGCTGAAGTCTCAGCTCGACACGCTGAACCAGCAGCTCCAGCAAGCTCGGCAGCTTTATGGGTCGTTGAACAAGATCACCAACATGGCAGATGTCGCAAGCCTGCTGAACGACCCTTCGATCCGCAAGGCGCTGCCACGCGACTTCAATGCCGTCGAAGGCCTGTTCAAGGGGTCGGGCACCGATGTCTTCGGCGATTCGGCTTCGAAATTCCTCAAGAGCAACTCGACCTATCGCACCGACGCCAATGATTTCTACGCCCAGGAATTGTCGCGCGTCCAGAAACAGTATGCAGGGCAGATGAGCCTTGGCCAACAGATCTATGATGCAGCCACCACGCGCATCGAGGGCATCGATCAGCTGCGCCAGCAGATATCCAGCGCCGCCGATGCCAAGGACGTCGCCGATCTTCAGGCACGGCTGCAGGCCGAAACAGCGTTTCTTCAAACCGACGTGCTGCGCATGCAGAGTTTGCAGATGATCCAGCAGGCGCAGGTGCAGGTCGATGACCAGCGAAAGGCGGAGGATTGGCGCAAGCGCATGGACGCTATGGGAGCGGCGCTCAAATGAAACATGCCCTTCCTGCCGTGATCGCGTCCGCCCAGCCGGTTTGCTCCGGCCAGACGGATGCGGGTGATGAGGCCTTGCTCGCCAACGTCATGGCCGGGTGCTGCAACAATCCGGTCAGACATGCTGACACTTCCCAAAACTACAGAGGCGGCAAGACTGCAGCTTCTGCGGATCCTCAGTCACCAGGAGGCTAAGAGATGTATCAGGTCTTCAGTTTCGTCGACGGGCAGTTCAAGTCGCCCCTGGAGACGTTCCTCTCGTCGGGCACCGCAAACATCGCCACCTGGGTGAGTGGCCCGCTCACCGTGGCGCTGACGCTCTACGTCGTGCTTTACGGCTACCTTGTGCTGCGCGGTTCCGTCCAGGAGCCCATCCTTGAGTTTGCGTTTCGGGCAATGAAGCTTGCAATCATCGTCATGCTGGTAAGGAATGCCAGCGAGTACCAGACCTATGTCACTGGTCTGTTCTTCGAGACGCTGCCCAAAGAGATTTCCGAGGCGCTGAACTCGGGCGCGGCGCCCAGCGCCTCTACCTTCGACAGCCTGCTCGACAAGGGTCAGAAGGGCGCCCAGGAAGTCTGGGCCCGTGCGTCCTGGCCGGTCGACATTGTCACCGGCATCGGCGGGATGATGGTCATTGGCGCGAGCTTTATTGTCGCGGCGATCGGTTACATCGTTTCGCTTTACGCGCGGCTGGCCCTTGCCATCGTGCTTGCGATCGGCCCGATCTTCATTGCGCTTGCAATGTTCCAGCCCACTCGCCGCTTCACCGAGTCTTGGATTGCGCAGCTCGCCAATTTCGTCATCCTCCAGGTCCTGGTCGTTGCGATCGGTTCGTTGTTGATCACCTGCGTCGACACGACCTTCACGGCGATCGAAAGCTATTCCGACGTCCTGATGCGTCCGATCGCGCTCTGCGCCATCTGCCTTGCAGCACTTTACGTCTTCTATCAGTTGCCCGCTATTGCGTCGGCACTCGCGGCAGGCGGAGCAACCTTGACCTACGGCTACGGCGCTGCTCGCGACGCTCACGAAAGCACGATTGCCTGGGCAGCCTCGCGTTCGGCAAGAGCGGTCGGTCGGGTGGCCCGCCCGGTTTCGCGCCGTCTCAGATCGGGAGGGGAAAAATGATGGCCACTCTCCTCGAGAAATGGACAGGTTGTTTGCGCATGCTTCGCGTCGTTTCATGGTTTCTGATCACCGTGGCACTTCCCGCCTGCAGCTCGATGACACACCCGCTTCCCAAATGTGACGGCTACTTACGCCGGCCGCTGAACCGGGCGATGTGGCAACGGGAGGACGATGGCAAGCTGAAGCAGGATCAGTTCGCCCCGGCACGCCATGCCGCCTCCTACGCGCAGCAACCGGCCCCGGCCACGCCAGCCGCCCTTGCCCATTTCGATATCGCGAGTTCTTACCGTCCGTGCAAGGG